>JAZLBB010000091.1:0-107200 GCA_045613465.1 Candidatus Egerieisoma sp. | reverse complement strand
CATCACAATGTGAGAACCACCATATGATTTACGAACCGTAATAGTTACTTTAGGAACTGTAGCTTCGCCATAAGCAAACATCAATTTTGCTCCGTGAGCAATAATTCCGGCATATTCTTGGCCTGTTCCGCAAAGGAATCCGGGAACGTCTACCAATGTAAGAATTGGGATGTTGAATGCGTCGCAGAAACGAACAAAACGAGCTGCTTTGCGTGAAGAGTTGCAATCCAATACACCAGCTAACCAGTTTGGTTGGTTTGCGATAATACCAGTTGATTGTCCGTTGAAACGAGCAAAACCGCAAATGATGTTTTTAGCATAATCTGGTTGAACTTCCATGAAATCGCCATTATCTACAATAGTATAAATAATGTTTTTCATGTCGTAAGGAACGTTTGGATTAGCAGGAACCATTGTGTTTAGTGCATCGTCAACGCGGTCAATAGCATCTGTACATTCTACGCGTGGAGCTTCTTCCATGTTATTTTGTGGTATGAAAGAAACCAAACGACGAACAGTTGCAATTGCTTCTTCTTCTGTTGGAGCAGTGAAGTGTGTTACACCCGATTTTGTAGCGTGAACGCGAGCACCACCAAGTTCTTCTACTGTTACATCTTCATTAGTTACTGATTTTACTACTTTTGGACCAGTTAGGAACATGTAGCTGGTACCTCTTGTCATAATGTTGAAGTCAGTTAGAGCTGGAGAATATACAGCACCACCTGCACAAGGACCGAAGATAGCAGAAATCTGAGGGATAACACCAGATGCAAGAATGTTTCTCTGGAAAATCTCAGTATAACCTGCAAGAGCATTTACACCCTCCTGGATACGAGCTCCACCTGAGTCGTTAAGACCAATAACTGGAGCACCCATAGTCATACCTTTATCCATAACTTTACAGATCTTCATTGCGAAGCTCTCAGAAAGAGAACCGCCGAATACAGTAAAGTCCTGAGCAAATACGTAAACCATACGGCCGTCGATAGTACCTCTACCGGTTACAACACCGTCACCTAGGAATACGTTTTTCTCCATACCGAAGTTAGTACAACGGTGTGTTACAAACATGTCAAACTCCTCAAAGCTTCCTTCATCTAGAAGCATGTTAATTCTTTCACGAGCAGTGTATTTGCCTTTTTCGTGCTGTGAGTCAATTCTTTTTTGACCACCGCCAATGCGAGCTTTCTCACGTAGAGAAATCAACGCTTTTACTTGTTCGAGTTGATGGCTCATTTTTTAATTTATGTTAAGTTTGTTTAAAATTACATTTTAGAAGGATCCTCGCAAAGCTCAGTTAGAACGCCGCAAGTTGATTTTGGATGAAGGAAAGCAATATTCAAGCCCTCAGCACCTTTTCTTGGAGCTTTGTCAATAAGCTGAACCTCTTTAGCAGCCATCTCATCAAGAGCTGCCTGTACACCGTTGGTTGCAAAAGCAATGTGGTGAACACCCTCGCCTTTTTTCTCAATGAATTTGGCAATGGTACCCTCTGGAGAAGTGCTCTCTAGAAGCTCAATTTTAGTCTGGCCAATTTTAAAGAAAGCGGTTTTTACTTTCTGATCTGCCACTTCCTCAATAGCGTAGCATTTTAGACCAAGTTTCTCCTCATAATAAGGAATAGCAGTCTCCAATGATTTAACTGCAATACCAATGTGCTCAATATGTGTTAGTTCCATATCAATATTTATTAAAATGTTAGATTATGTGCTTAATTAGTGCATACTATCTTGCAAATGTAGTATTTTTAATTCTTCCCGACAAAAAAAATACCGCAAAGGAACATCTCCATTTGCGGTATTTTAATTCTAAGAATTAAAATTACTCAGACATATCCATTGTATGGTATACATTCTGAACATCGTCATCCTCCTCAAGTTTTCCAAGAAGTTTCTCAACATCTGCTTTCTGCTCTGCAGTAAGTTTCTTTGGATCTGAGGTAGGTATTCTCTCAAACTGACCAGATTTGATTTCGAATGAATTTGCCTCCAGGTATTTCTGAATCTCACCAAATGACTCAAATGCTCCATATATTGTGATTACATTTTCCTCATCATCCTTGAAAATCTCATCAACACCATAGTCGATCATCTCTAGCTCAAGCTCTTCCATATCCAAACCCTCTTTTGCAACTACATTGAATACGCATTTACGGTCGAACATAAAATCTACGCTGCCTGAAGTACCAAGAGAACCACCAAATTTATTGAAATAGCTTCTTACATTCGCTACAGTACGGTTATTGTTATCGGTAGCAGTCTCAACAAGAACTGCAATACCATGAGGTGCATAACCCTCGTATACAATCTCCTTATAATCTGCTGTATCTTTCTCAACTGCACGTTTGATAGCTCTATCGATATTATCTTTAGGCATATTCTCACTCTTTGCAGTCTGAATAAGAGTACGCAATCTTGGGTTAGTATCAGGATCAGGACCACCAGCTTTAGCACAAATGGTAATCTCTTTTCCCAATCTTGTAAAAACGCGGGCCATATTGCCCCAACGTTTCATTTTTCTCTCTTTTCTAAACTCAAACGCTCTTCCCATAGCTAAAATTATTTTGCGTTGTTGATACGTGAGATATATTTGTTGATATCATATCCCTCTGGAGTAGTAGGATATTTAACTTTAATCTCCTCATACAATTTTAGTGCTTCAGCAGTTTTTCCAGTCTCCTCAAGAAGGATAGCAGCTTTAAGCATATAGTTTGCAGCCAACATGTTGTCAGCTTTAGCTGCAGCTGATTTGTAGCTTGAGATAGCAGCTGAAAGATCATTCAATGAAGCCTGTGCATCACCAATACAAGCCAATGCTCTTGCTGCAATGATCTCATCTTTACCATTGTATTTTTTAAGGTTGGTTATTGCCTCCTCAAATTTGCCCAACTGTAGGTTACAAACACCGGCATAGAAGTATACAGCCTCACCTGATTTAGTACTGTACTCGCTGATAATCTGATTGAATCCCAGTGCATTGCCATCTCCGTCAAGAGCTTTCTCATACTCACCGTTACGGAAGTACTGCTCTGCAGTAAATGTCTGTGCCATTGCCTCCTGCTGTGCAGGTAGAGTTACAAAGTTATGGAAAAGCATAATTGCTGCTACAACTGCAACAATAGCAGCTGAACCATAAACAATGTGATTCTTGTAAGTTGTAAAAAATTTCTCAGTCTTTGATAGAGCCTCGCCTACATTAACTTCAGGCTCAAGATTTGTGTTCTTTGTTGACATATTTAAATAGCTTTTTCTTATTTGCAAAATTAGGCTGCAAATTTACAATAAATAGGTATATTTGCAACATGTATTTAAGGAAAGTTTACATATCTCAGTTCAAGAACATTCAGGAAGCACATCTTGAGTTCAGCAGAAAGATAAATTGCATATCAGGAAACAATGGCGAGGGGAAGACCAACTTGTTGGATGCAATCTATTATTTGTCCATGACAAAGAGTTTCTTTTCAAGTACAGATGCCTATACTTTTGCCTTTGGGCAGGATGCCATGGCATTGAACGGAAGTTATGTCCTTGATGACAATACAGAGGACAATATATCTATAGGTGCCAAGAGAGAAGGGGAGAAGACTATTAAGAAAAACAGCAAAACCTACAAGAGAATATCAGAACATATTGGCCTATACCCAATAGTTATGGTTTCTCCTGCTGATACATATCTTATAAACGGATCTGGAGAGGAGAGAAGGAAATTCACAACACTTATACTTTCCCAAATAGACAAAGAATATCTCAGGAGACTGCAATCTTATAACCAGTTGCTGCTGCAGAGAAACAAGCTGCTAAAAATGCCCTCTATCTCATGGGAATTGCTTGAGACCATTGATTTTCAGATGTCTGTACACGCAGACTATATCTACACAAAAAGGGATGAACTCTGCAGAAAACTGGAGGATAAAGTATATGGTTACTATGCAGCATTAAGTGGAAGCAAAGAGCAGGTAAAACTTGAATACATATCAGATCTGCAGCAAGATACACTTGAAAACATATTTGCGGCATCGAGAGAAAAGGATGCAATACTCAAATTTACATCACAAGGTATCCATAAAGACGACATAGACTTTACCCTTAATGGAATGCCATTAAAGAAATGCGGTTCACAAGGACAGCAAAAGAGTTTTCTGGTTGCTCTTAAACTTGCACAGTTTGATATAATAAAAGAGCTGCACTCTGTAGCACCAATCCTTCTTCTGGATGATGTATTTGACAAACTGGACATGCAGCGTGTAGAGTATCTATTGAGTCTTGTTGCGGGAGACCATTTTGGCCAGATTTTCATCTCCGACAGCAATAAGGTAAGGATGGCCTCAATAGTTGAGAGATTCACAGATGAATGCCGTTCTTTTGAGGTAATTGCCGGTGAATACTCCCAAATCTAAATATTGCCAGTAATAAATGAAACGGGAAAACACAAAACTGATCTCTGAAATAATCGAAGAGTTCATAAAGGAAGAACGCCTTGAGGAGGGGCTCCACAGAACCCGTCTCTTTAAAGCGTGGGATCTTGTTGTGGGTACTGCCGGAGCTGCTGCCACTACAAACAAATTCTTCAGGGACGGCACATTATATTGTACCATAAATTCCTCAATCCTCAGGAGCCAGATGTACTACCGTAAAGATGACATAATATTCCAACTGAACAAAATGCTCAGCTCAACGGTAGTCACCAAGCTTATCCTCAAATAATTACCAGGATAATTTAACCCCAAAGAAGAAGCTGCGTGGCATCATGGGACCATATATGTAGCCTGAATCTCTGTCTGCCCCTTTGTCAAAGTCATTCTGGAAAGAATTAAGGATGTTCATTATCCCTAAACTTGGATGAAGTGAAACTCCTTGGAAAATATTGATATTTCCTTGCAGTTTTAGATTCATGTCTATGAAAGAAGGTGTCATTACAGCTTTATCAATTTCTGAACCTGAACTCTCCATGTGCTGAACCATCATTTTTCCAGAATAAGTACCTGTAAGTGATGCTGTCATTCTTTTTGAAGGTGTGTATTGCATTGTAAAATATCCATAAATGTCGGGAGTACGGAACATTTTCTTTTCTGGTGCCACATCTGGATTTTCACTCCAATGCTCGGGCTGTTTATATCTGCTTTTTTGCATAGTAAGTCCGCCCTGAACCATAAGAGATGAACTGAAAACTGACTTACCTTCCAAATTTAAGCCATATACTGCAGCACCACTTCCATTATATCTTTCCTGTACCTGATTTCCTTTATTGTCAAACTCATCAAGCATCCTTATAGTAAAAACATCCTTAAGATCTGTGTAAAACATCTCCACCATCAGGTTTGTCTGAATCTTCCCAAGAGTTGGATACCAGTCTGCTGAAAAACTGAAACTTTTTGAACTCTCCTCCACAAGATCATCGTCCAATACAGTTACAACCCTTTCGCCACCAACAATTGCAATATGGAAATCTTCATCAAAAGCTTGGGGTGCCCTGAAACCGGTTGAGTAGGAGAGTCTGAAGTTAAGCTTGTCTGATGGATTATATCGTATATTGGATCTTGGAGAAACAATTGCTTGGTCTACCAGCGAGTGTTTATCAATTCTGGCACCAATAAGGAATCCCCATTTGTCGCTTCTCCATTCATTCTGAATAAAAGCAGAGTATATATTTACCCTTTGTGTTGTATTATGGTTGTATCCTACAGTAACGTCATTCAAATAATTATAGTTGTATTCTATACCTCCAATAAATTCAGCAGGCATAAACCATAGTTTAGTAAAAGACCTGATAAACTGGCTTCCGGCAACAAATACTTTGTCATGAGTGCTTCCGTATGCATTTGGATCCATATTAGAGCCATAATAACTATCTCTTTTAGTGTCTCTGAGTGCTGTGTATATATTTAATTTCTTCTTGTAGTCATCTGACCACGCATCTAAAGTAAGGCTTGCTGCATGTATTTGATGGTCTGTCTGTTCAGCTATCATAGCCTGGTGTGCAGGCAAATTGAATCTGTCACCGCCACGTCTGAATTCATCAGTAGTGCTGTATTCTGCTCTTAGTTTGGAATTTTTGGAAACATTATAGAATGTGTTTATACCTATTGTCTTTGTATCAATTGTTCCAATCTCGCTGAATCCGTCGTCATTATGGTCATAATGGTCTCTTTTTCTGCTTTGCCCGTATATGAAAATTCCGCTCCTCCCATTTGGATTTACTGTAGATGCATTTATTGTGGTATTGTTATCCATTTTTCCTGTCATTCCAATTGACATGAGATTGTGGCTTACCTCAGCATAATTCTGAACAGGATCTTTAGTTATTATATTAATGGTGCCTCCAATTGCAGATGACCCGAACAATGCAGATCCTCCTCCTCGCATAACTTCTACACGATCTATCATAGTTGCAGGAATATGCTCAAGGCCATAGACACCAGCCAATGCAGAAAATACAGGTTTTGAATTCATCAGAATCTGTGAATAATGGCCATCAAGACCATTGATCCTAACTTGTGTAAACCCACAGTTCTGACAATCATTCTCAACCCTCACTCCCGGTTGGAAATTAAGGCCATCTGCAAGGGATGTAGCGTTTGCCATTGCAAGAATATCTTTGTTCACAACATTTACCAGCGTTGCGCTGTGGCGTTTCTTGGTTTCATTTCTATTACCGGTAACAACCAACTGGTCAATCATCAGAGCATCCTCATCAATCTCAAAATTGACTGTGGTTGTAACTTTATCTGCTACTGTTATTCTCTGCAACTTGGTTATATATCCTACATAAGAGGCTTCAAGCGTATAGGTCCCGGCAGGGAAAGAGCTGATTTTATAATGACCTGTTGCATCTGTGTGAGTTACAATATTTGCTTCAACAACTCTTATAGTTACAAATGGTATATGTTCGTTTGTCTTGCTGTCTGTAACATGTCCAATGATGTGCGGGTCATTGTTCTGTGCCCTCAAGCCAGTTGTAAAAACAGTTAATAGCAGCAAAATAATTATATTATGTCTCATAGCGGTATTTATGGATGATATTAAATAATGATATGTAATGAAAAATTACATCCGTAGGAGGACCTCATTCAACAGTTGCAGGTAATTGCGTAATGGAATGAAGCAATGTCAAAGCAGAGGAGATTGTGTCGTACTCCCAAGGAATTTAATTTTTCATAAAATTTGATAAATCTGACAACGTCTATTATCAGATATATGTATTAAATTTCGTGAGCAGGAGGTGCTCTCAATGACTGGAAATCAAATGAAAAACAGCTGTAAAAATTCAGATAAATGAATTTGACAGGAATAAAGAACCCAATATTGCAATCTGGAAGAACAATACTGGATGTATTTACACCAACTGAACTGTTGAAAATCTTTATCAACGATGCCTCATTGGAAGTATGGTGTTTTTCAGTAAAAGGATGGGAGTGAGTAATATTCTCTCCATCAATAGAATGAGTATGTACAAAAGAAGCATTTAACAGCAAGTACAAGATAATGTACAGCGCTGCTGAAACCTTAAAATAAGTATACTTCCCTGTGACTTTCATAATTATATGTGCAAATGTAATAAATATTCCTTACCCAAGAATAGCCATTTTAGGGTATTTGAACAATATTCTGTAAATTCGCATCTGCAATAAAAGAACAGAATAAAATGAAAGAAAAATATACTGAAAACAGGACTGTTTCCTGTTATGAAGCAAACGCAAATCATCTGTTGAGACCTGCAGCAATGTTGGATATGATGCAGGAGGCTGCCGGAAGAGATGCTGATACAATGGGATTCGGCTACGACAAAATGATTGCAAGCAATACCGCCTGGGTACTTTCAAGGGTGAAACTCATTTTCCAACAATACCCTAAATGGAGGGACAATGTAGTATTCAAAACTTGGCATAAAGGTGCCAACAGAATATTCTATTTGAGAGATTTCCTTATGGAAGACCCTCAGGGCAACACTCTTGTAAGGGCAACCACATCATGGTTAATTATAGACCTTGCTTCCCGACGAATGGTAAGGGATCGTGCGCTTGCAGAAAATTTCGATAATTCACAGGCTGGCTCAGCAATTGAAGATCAGGCCGAAAAAGTTATGTTTCCTAAGGAAATTGAGCCAGAATTAGTTGATACACATAAAGTGGTTTGGAGTGACATTGACACTAACGGACATGTAAACAATGTAAAATATGTTGTTTGGGCACTTGATGTTCTTGATTATGATCTTGTGAGCAAATATCCTATTAAGGAATTGCTTGTAAACTTTGATTCTGAAGTACTTCCAGGTCAGAGTGTTGACCTTTACAGGATAGTTGAGCAGGCAGAAGGTTCAACTGTCTGTTATATTCAGGGAAAAGTTGATGGTAAGCCAAGTTTCAGTGTTAAGATCAATTTCTAGATGAAGATACTTGTAGACAAAGATATCCCGTATATTAAAGGTGTGTTTGAGTCGTATGCTCAAGTTGAATATTTGTCGGGAAAAGAATTTTCTTCATTTAATGTGAAGGATGCTGATGCCCTTGTTATCAGGACCAGGACAAAATGCAACGCTGCACTCCTGGAAGGTTCTTCTGTTAAAATAATTGCAACTGCAACTATAGGGTTGGACCACATAGATATAGAATATTGCAAAAATGCAGGTATCGTTGTAGAAAATGCTGCAGGATGCAATTCAGGTGGAGTAATGCAGTATGTTTTTACCTCCCTTTATGCACTTGCCTGCAAAAATAATATTCTTCTTCCCGACGGAAATAATCCTACCCCTGATGGAAAGAAACTTACTTTGGGAGTAATAGGTGTAGGAAATGTAGGCAGGAAAGTTGCCAATATGGGTGAGTACATGGGATTTGAGGTACTCAGATGTGATCCTGCCAAGGAACGTGCCCAAACTCTTGCTTTCAACAACGGCTACATGAAACTCAATGAGTTCAAAGATTATTATTCATTGGATTATCTACTCGAAAATTCAGATATAATTACCCTACACACCGATTTGAATCCAACCAGCAGGGGTATGGCAGGGGAGGAGTTTTTCTCAAAAATGAAGGATGGCGCCATTATTATAAATTCATCAAGAGGTGAAGTTGTTAATGATGAGGCTTTAATTAAAGCTGTAGGAAAGATGAGAGGTGTGATAATAGATGTGTGGAATGGGGAGCCAGCTTTGAATTTGCAATTGATGGAGGCTGCGGATATTGCTACTCCTCATATTGCAGGATATTCTTATGAGGGAAAAGTGAATGGAACAGTTATGGCTGTGAAAGCTATTGCAAATTATTTTGGACTTGATGGTCTTAAGGATTTCAAAATTGTTCCTACTGAGAAAAACAATAATTTCTTTAATAAGAATGAACTTTCTCAAAATCAAATTAGTGAATATTTCCAGAATATTTTTCCTATCTTTGAACATTGTGCGGATTTAAAGGCTAATCCGCAGGATTTTGAATTATTAAGATCAAATTTTAAATACAGGAGAGAATTTTATGTTATCTGAACATTTGAAAGCGCAGATTGATGCTCGTGGCATATCTGCAGAGACATTTGAGACTCAGTTGAAAAACTTTGAGACAGGTTTCCCTTATCTTACCATTGAGGCTGCTGCTACACCGGCTAAAGGTATTAAAGTACTTTCAGAGGATGAACAGGCTAAATATATAGCTGCTGCAGATGCTTATGCAGGCAATGTATGCAAATTTGTTCCTGCTTCGGGTGCTGCTACCAGAATGTTCAAAGATTTGTTTGAGGCAGCTGATCTGCTAAAAGCAGGCGGTAAGCTTAAAGAGGGTTCTCCTGCTGCTAAATTTGTAGAGAACATTACTTTGTTCCCATTCTTTGATGCACAGAATATTCTAAACCTTACTCTATATCCAAAAGCTTGGAACTACGGTGCTATGCCAAAAGGTCTTATTCAGTTCCACAAATATGAGAATGAGAACCGTACTCCATTTGAGGAGCATCTTGTAGAGGGGGCACTTTACGCTAAAGATGCTAATGGTGATGTAAGAATGGTAGTAACTGTTTCTGTAGAACACCAGAAAGGTTTTGAGGAGCTTTATGAGCAGGTTAAAGGTAAATACGAGCAGCGTTTTGGATGTAAATATCATGTTACATTTACAAACCAGCAGCCTTCTACAGATATAGTCGCTGTTGATATGGAGAACAAACCATTTACTAAAGATGATGGTTCATTATTGTTCCGTCCAGGTGGTCACGGTGCTCTTTTGTCAAATTTGAATGAAATTGACGCAGATGTACTTGTAATCAAAAATATTGATAACGTAGTTAAAGAGTCTTTGCTTGATGAGACTATCCGTTGGAAGAAAATTCTTGTTGGTAAAGCTACTGAGCTGCAGTCAAAAGTTTTCGGTTACTTGAAACAGCTTGATGAGCAGGGAGCTTCAGCATCAGATGAACTTGTTGCAGAGATTAAGGCATTTATGGAGAATGAGTTCTGTGTTGCAGTACCACAAATGGCTAAAGACGAACTTGTAGCTGTCCTTAAAACTAAATTGGACCGTCCTGTACGTGTATGTGGTATGGTTAAGAATGAGGGTGAGCCAGGTGGTGGTCCTTACGTTATTCTTGGTGAGGATGGTACAACTTCATTGCAAATTCTTGAGGCTGCACAGATTGACGGCAATAATCCTCAGGCTGTAAACGCAATGAAAGGTGCTACCCACTTCAATCCTGTTGATCTGGTTTGTGCAGTTAAAAATTACAAAGGCGAGAAATATGACTTATTGAAGCATACCGATCCTAAAACCGGTTTCATTTCAGAGAAAAGTTATCAAGGAAGAGCGCTAAAAGCACAAGAGCTTCCAGGATTGTGGAACGGTGCAATGAGCGATTGGAATACTCAGTTCGTAGAGACTCCTCTAATAACTTTCAACCCTGTTAAGACAGTTTTGGATTTGTTGAGAGAGCAGCACTGTAACAGATAATATATCAAATATTTAATTCAGGGGCTATTTAGGCCCCTTTTTTTATTCACAAAAAGGTTGAAATTGAGTAATTTTTCCTATTTTTGCACATTAAAAGAAATTTAACTATTTATTAAAATAAGACAATATGATTACTGCATCAGCTATTTCAGCTTTCCAGAGCATTGAGACTCCGTTTTATTACTATGATATGGAGCTTTTGAAAAAGACTTTGGATATTTACACTTCACAGATTAAAAAGTACGGTTATCACGCTCACTTTGCCCTTAAAGCAAATGCTAATCCAAGAATTCTTGAAATGATTAAGAATGCTGGTCTTGGAGCTGACTGCGTTAGTGGTAATGAGGTTGCATTGGCTATCAAATCGGGATTTGGTGCTGAGAATGTAGTATATGCTGGTGTTGGTAAATCTGATAAAGAGATCAAGACTGCTCTTAACGCAGGTATCTTCAGCTTCAACTGTGAGTCAGTTCCAGAGGTTAAAGTAATTAACGACCTAGCTGCAGGTATGGGTAAAGTTGCAAAAATTGCATTGCGTATTAACCCTGATATTGATGCTCACACTCATAAATACATCTCTACAGGTCTTAAAGAGAACAAATTTGGTGTTAGCCCTTGGATGTTTGAGGACTTTGCAAAATTGTTCAAAGAGTGTAAGAATGTAGAACTTATTGGCCTTCACTTCCACGTTGGTTCACAAATTCTAGATCTTGGCGTATTCAAAACTCTTTGTGAGAGAATTGCTGAGCTTCAGAAATGGTTTACTGACAGAGATATGAAGATTGCAAACCTAAATCTAGGTGGTGGTCTTGGAGTTGATTATGCAAATCCAAATGAAAACCCAATTGCAAGCTTTGAGGAGTATTTCAAACTTATTAACGAGAACCTTATTGTAGCTCCTGGTCAGAATGTACACTTTGAGCCAGGTAGAGCAATTGTAGCACAGTGCGGTCACTTGATTTCAAGAGTCCTTTATGTTAAAATTGGTCAGAAGAAGAAATTTGCCATCCTAGATGCAGGTATGAATGACCTAATCCGTCCAGCATTGTATCAGGCTCACCACGCTATTGAGAACTTGACTTCTAAATATAGCCGTAAGATGAGATATGATGTAGTAGGTCCAGTTTGTGAGAGCAGCGACCAGTTTGGTAAAAACATCATGTTGCCTCAGACAAGCAGAGGTGATCTTATTGCTTTACATACTGCTGGTGCATATGGTCAGGTTATGGCTATGAACTACAACCAGAGAGATATAGCTAAAGCTTATTATTCAGACGAGCTATAATATATGCCAAGAGTAAGTTCTAAAGACAAATATACCGTACAGGTTTTTGAATTATTCAAGCGCACCGGGCTATCACTTAATATGGAAGTGATAGCTCAGGAGCTTGGACTGACAAAAAAGACATTGTACAATAATTTTACATGCAAAGCTGAATTGATAAATACTGTAGTACAGTACTTTTATGATTCCCTTGATGCTAAAATTGAAAATGCAATAGAACATAGTGCAAATGCAATAGAGTCTATGTTCAATGTATCAACTATTGTAACAAAGGAGATTGCCGAGTTAGGTCCTATATTCTTAAAGGATATTTCACAATATCATGGTTACAGTGGTATCTTTGCCTTTACTGATAGAGTGAATTTTTACTCAAAATTCATAGTAAAGAACCTTCAGAGAGGAATTGATGAAGGATTTTTCAGAACAAATATAAATATGGAATATGCCACC
The DNA here is from genome assembly GCA_045613465.1 of Candidatus Egerieisoma sp. Lineage (GTDB taxonomy): Bacteria > Bacteroidota > Bacteroidia > Bacteroidales > UBA932 > Egerieousia. The sequence continues at coordinate 94,541 of JAZLBB010000091.1, read as the reverse complement.
ATATTCTATAACTCTGCAATAGAGCTTTTCTATAGGTGGGACAATGGATTCAAGTATTTCCCAAGTACATCAAATTACCATAAAGAGCTTGTAAAACATCATCTTTATGCAGTAGTAAATGACAAAGGTAAAGTTATACTTGAAAGTTATTTGTAATTGAAAACGAGAGATTTTTGAGATGTTTGAAAATTTAATTGATAGACTGGAGAGTTCCTTTAAGATTCTTAAAGGAGAGGGTAAAATTACAGAAATCAACGTTGCCGAAACGTTGAAAGATGTTAGAAAAGCGCTCCTTGATGCCGATGTAAGCTACAAAATAGCAAAGACATTCTGCGATGATGTCAAAAAAATAGCATTGGGACAGAATGTGCTTAAAGCTGTGAAGCCAAGCCAGATGATGGTTAAGATTGTTCATGACGAACTAACCAGACTTATGGGTTCTGAGGCAACCGATATCAACATTAAAGGTGAACCAGGTATTGTTCTTGTAGCTGGTTTGCAAGGTTCAGGTAAAACCACCTTCTCAGGCAAGCTTGCATTAAACTGCAAAACCAAAAGAGGTAAGAAAGTCCTTTTGGTTGCAGGTGACGTTTACAGACCAGCAGCTATTGACCAGTTGAAGGTATTAGGTTCACAAATTGGTGTAGAGGTATATACCGAAGAGGGTTCAAAAAATCCTGTTTCAATTGCAAAAAATGCAATCAGCAAAGCTAAATCTGAGGGTTATTCACTCGTAATTGTTGATACAGCTGGACGTTTGGCAGTTGATGAAGAGATGATGAATGAGATTGCAGCAATAAAAGAAGCAATCAATCCAACTGAAACTCTATTTGTCGTTGACTCAATGACAGGTCAGGATGCTGTAGAGACTGCTAGAGCATTTAATGAAAGGCTAAATTTTGATGGTGTAGTACTTACAAAACTTGATGGTGATACCAGAGGTGGTGCTGCATTGTCTATCAGAGCTGTAGTAAACAAGCCTATCAAATTTATCAGTGCTGGTGAGAAGATGGAGGCACTTGATGTATTCCATCCAAAACGTATTGCTGACCGTATCCTTGGAATGGGTGACGTTGTAACCTTAGTAGAAAAAGCCCAGGAGCAGTTTGATGAAGAAGAGGCTAAGAAACTACAGAAAAAACTGATTAAAGATCAGTTTACACTCTCTGATTTTTACGACCAGATACAACAGATTAAAAAGATGGGTAACATCAAAGATCTTGCGTCAATGCTACCAGGTGTTGGTAAGGCTCTAAGAGATGTTGATATTGACAATTCTGCATTCAAAAGTGTAGAGGCTATTATCTTGTCAATGACCCAATATGAAAGAAATAATCCTCATGTAATTAACGGAAGCAGAAGAAAACGTATTGCAGAGGGTAGTGGTACTACAATTGTAGAGGTAAACAGACTTCTTAAACAGTTTGAAGATACCAGAAAAGTTATGAAAGTTATGGCAGGTGGCGGTGCTAAAAATAAAGCAATGAATGCTATGAAAGCCATGCAAGGTATGAGAAGACGTTAATTTAAAATAGTTTATTATGACAATATTGGACGGTAAGGCTACTTCTGATAAAATTAAACAGGAGATTGCCCAAATAGTAAAAGAGAAAGTTGCCAATGGTGGTAAACGACCTCATTTGGTTGCAATCCTAGTAGGAAATGATGGAGCAAGCCAGACATATGTTGCCAATAAAGAGAGAGCTTGTGCTCAGGTTGGCTTCAATTCAACTCTTCACAGGTTCCCTGCTGAAATATCACAGGAGGAACTAATAGAGAAAATTGAGACCATAAATAAAAATGAAGATGTAGATGGACTTATTGTTCAGCTGCCTCTTCCAGCACATATAGATGAAGATGCTGTAATCAATGCTATTCATCCGTCTAAGGATGTAGATGGATTTCATCCTGAGAATGTTGGAAAGATGACATTGGGACTTCCTACATTTTTACCTGCTACTCCATATGGAATCTTGAGACTTCTTGCTGAATATGGTGTAGAGACTTCGGGAAAACATTGTGTAATAATAGGAAGAAGTAATATAGTTGGACGTCCACTTGCTAACTTGATGTCCTTAAAAGATAATCCTGGAGATTGTACTGTTACTGTATGTCACAGCCATACAAAAAATATTGAGAATTTTACAAAACAGGCTGATATAATTATTGCAGCACTTGGCTCACCAGGATTTTTAAAAGGTGATATGATTAACGAGGGTACAGTTATAGTAGACGTAGGTATTACACGTGTTTCCGATCCTACTAAGAAAAATGGATACAGACTTGAGGGTGATGTTGATTTTGAGTCTTGTGCTCCTAAAGCATCCTTTATTACTCCTGTTCCAGGTGGTGTAGGCCCAATGACAATTGTATCATTGATGGTTAATACCCTCAAAGCAGCTGAAGGAAAATAGATTGGCTCTAACTAATGTATTAAGACCTGCATATTTGCAGGTCTTATTTTTTTATTAAATATGATGAAAATGAATAAAAAATAGGGTAGGAATTTTCCTACCCTTTTAATTTAAGTGTATGATATTAAATTTCTGTCTGAATTGATTTACCTTTTACAATAATTGCTTTAGGTATTCCAGGACAAGTATATTCGCATGCACCACATCCGATACATTTCATAGGATCAATTTTAGGTAGAAGTTTTCCTGGTACAGCAGGCGTATGAGCCATCTCAATTGCACCTGTTGGACAATTGCCAGCACAAGCACCACAATGAATATCATCTGAAATTATAACACAATTAGAAGGATTATATACTGCCAATCCAATTTGAGTTTTTCTTTTCTGTTCCAAACTAATATGTGATATAGCTCCATTTGGACATACTTGTGAACAAATATTGCAGTTATATGAACAGTATTTCTTATTGAATTTTACTGTAGGAAGCATTATGCCTTCAATACCATATTCAAATGAAGACGGTCTGAGAACTTTACTTGGACAAGCAGCAATACATGCATGACATGCTGTACATGAATCTTTAAAATGTGTAATATCTTTTGCACCTGGGGGAAGTATAGGTAATGAATCATTTAATGAATCAGCTTTTAATTTTTTAGGAACAACAGATTTAGCAACAACTGCTGCTGCAAAACCACCCATTGCTATAAGAGCTTCTCTACGTTCTTTATTTTCAATATCTCTGCTGTTATCTTTATTATTTTTGAACCATACTGCCGACAGTTTAACACCGCCCCTTTTACAAGATGTAAGACAATCATAACAAGCTACACATCTTGTTACGTCAATCTCTTTAGTTTTAAGATTGATACAATTGCTTTTACACTTTCCAGCACACAAATTGCATTGAACACATTTCTCTTTATCTATTACAGGTTTAAAAAGAGAGAATCCACTTATCAATCCTAAAAAAGAACCTACAGGACAAATTGTATTACAATATAATCTGCCTTTTACTGCACTTAGTATAAGAATGATCAAAAGGAAAATTAAAGAGAAATAGAAAGAATGAATACCAATAGCAAGATACTCCTGATGATAAAATACTGATGGTAATACTCCCGACAGTAAATTTGTAATTCCATTCTCAATACTGCCAAATATTTGAACTGCAATTTTTCCATAGTTTGAATATGGATCCAATAACGCTAATGGATAAGTAAAACCAATTGCAAAACATATTCCACTTATACCAAGAATAGAATATCTTAAAACATTATGAGGTTTGCTATAATTTTTAAGAGGTATTCTACCTTTATTTGATATTTTTCTGGCAATATTGGAAATCCAATATATAATATCCTGAAAAATTCCAAGAGGACACAAAAAAGAGCAATATACTCTTCCAAATAGTAATGTTATAACTAGTAGAATTGCAAAAGCAATAAAACTGCCAGTAAATAAAGAAATTAAAGCTGGAATAAATTGTGTTTTAAGAAATGCTTGAGAGAGTGGATTACCGCCACTCATATTAAGAAATCCACATGTAATAACTACAAATGAAATTGTAGCAAATATGATTCTGATAATTCTAGGTAATTTTCCCATCAGCTTTGAAATTTTATACAAAATTACTATTTTTAAATGTTATATGAGACAGAGAATAAAAAAGATAGCAGATTTTTATATCAATGGTTTCAAAAATATGACCATTGGTAAATATTTGTGGGTAATAATTCTCATTAAATTGTTTATAATGTTTGCAATACTGAAGGTTTTCTTTTTTAAAAGTGAACTATCACAATATAATACCCAAGAGGAGAAAAGTAAACATGTAATACAACAACTTATAGACAAAGCTCCAAAGAATTAAAAATTAACCAATATGATATCAAAATTAAAAAACCTCCCATTATTAGGTAAAGTACTGATTGCAATCCTATTAGGTATAGGATGTTCTTTTTTCTTTCCAGAATTTCTTAACCGATTCTTTGTTACAATAAATGGAATATTCGGTAATTTTCTTGGATTCATTATCCCTTTAATTATTCTGGGTCTTGTTGCACCAGGTATTGCCGAACTTGGAAATGGGGCTGGTAAACTACTGGCTATAACTGCTGCAATAGCATATGGTTCAACATTATTCGCAGGTTTCTTCTCGTATTTTTCTTGTGAATTTACCTTCCCGATGATTATTGAAACATCATCATCTTTAGGGACTGACATTGCCCAGGCCAATAAAATTTTACCATTTTTTACAGTTGATATGCCACCGGTAATGAGTGTTACCTCATCATTGGTCCTTGCTTTTGTATTAGGATTAGGACTATGCTACATCAATGGCCAGAAACTTACAAATGGTCTTATTGAATTCAGAGATTTAATCAATAAAGTGATTTCTGGAGTAATAATTCCATTGCTTCCATTATATATTTTTGGAATTTTCTTACAAATAGGTGCAGAAGGTCAGGCAGGTGCAGTTATTAAACTGTTCATCAAAGTTATAGCAGTTATCTTTGTACTACATATTTCATTGCTACTTATACAATTTATTATTGCAGGTGCTATTGCTAAAAAGAATCCTTTTAAAGCATTGGCTACAATGCTTCCTGCTTATATGACAGCACTTGGCACCCAGTCCTCTGCAGCAACAATCCCTGTAACATTACGTCAAGCCATTAAAAATGGAGTTGATGAAAAACTTGCAGGCTTTGTTATTCCACTATGTGCAACAATCCACCTGTCGGGAAGCACACTTAAAATAGTTGCTTGTGCTTTGGCTATTCTTTGGATGCAGGGAATGCCTCATGGAATTGATTTGTTTGCTGGTTTCATTTGCATGCTTGGAATTACTATGGTTGCAGCTCCTGGCGTTCCTGGCGGTGCTATTATGGCGGCATTAGGCCTTTTATCATCTATGTTAGGTTTTAATGAAGACCTACAGGGACTGATGATTGCACTTTATATAGCAATGGATACATTCGGTACAGCATGCAATGTAACTGGTGATGGTGCTATTGCATTGGTAGTTAATAAAATATACAAGAAATAATGAATATAACAGTTTGTTCTTTAGATATAGCTTGGGAAGACAAGCATAAAAATTTTAAAAAAATTGAGTCTTTGCTATCACAGCTTGAGTCTCCTGGTGACTTGTTTATTTTACCTGAAATGTTCTCTACTGGTTTTACAATGAATACATCATTGGCCGAAGACGCAGCTGGAGAGACACTAAAATGGATGATATCCACTTCTGCCAAATATAACGTTGCAATTATTGGATCTATCCCATATACACAAAATGGAAGAGATTTCTTTAATAAGGCATATTTTGTAAAACCTGATGGAACTTGGCAAGATTACGACAAGAGACATCTATTTAGAATGGGAGAGGAGAATAACCATTATACCAGAGGCGAGGATAAATGTATTGTTGAGTATAAAGGAGTAAAATTCTGCATTAATGTTTGTTATGATATCAGGTTCCCAGTATGGAGCAGGAATATTGGTAACAAATATGATGTACTTATAAATATTGCCAACTTCCCTCAAGTGAGAATTGATGCAATAGAGCCATTGATTAGGGCTCGTGCTATTGAGAATATGTCGTATGCTATTTTTGTTAACCGAGACGGAGTTGATCCAATGTGCCAATACTGTCCAAGTTCTCAAATGTACAATTTTAAAGGAGGCTCTATAGCTCAAGAGATTTATCTAACTGATTGTTATGGATCAAAAACCCAGATGCTTTCTGCTGAAATAAATTTGGAAGCACTTAATGATTTCCGCTATAAGTTCCCGGCATGGATGGACGCAGATACATTTAATGTGATACGATAAATGGCCCGCATTATTTTTTTTATATTTATTTTTACGTCGTCTTTTTGTACAACTTCCTGTAAATCAGAAGATGTTGTAAGAGAAGTTGAATTATATGCACATGGTGATATTCACGGGAAATTCTTCAGTAAGGATTATATGAAAGGGGAGGCAAATGCCTCCTCTTTATCTCAAATATATGGATATGTAAAAGAGAGAAGAGATGCTATAGGTTCTAATAAAGTTGTATTGATAGATCTTGGAGATCATAATCATGGAGACAATAGTACCTATTATTATAATCATGTATATAAATATGGAGAAAATGAAAACCATTTTTATTCATCAATTGCAAATTTTGTAGATTATGATGCTGCAGTAATTGGGAATCATGATATTGAGGCAGGAAGAGAGATTTTAAATAAGATACAGCATGAACTAAATTTTCCATATCTTGCTGCTAATATCAAAAAAAATGAAGATTTTCCTTTTGATAGATATACCATTCTAGACAAAAATAATCTGAAAATTGCCATTGTGGGATTTACCACTCCTTCAGCCGAAAAATGGATAGGAGAGGAGAAAAAAGAGGGATTGTCGTTTATTCCAATTCATCATATTGCTCAAGATCTGATAGATGAAGTTAACGAAAAGGAGAATCCAGATATAACAATAATGGCACTACATGCTGGAACTGGTGATGGTAATATTGAGAATCTTGAAAATCCAGGACTATATCTTGCAAAAACCTTAAAGGGAGTTCACGTTATTCTCACTTCGCACGATCATATAAGTTACTGCAATAATGTTACTTCATCAGATTCAGTTTTAATTATAAATTCTGGGGAGTGGGGAAAGAAGCTATCTAAAATAGCTCTCTCTGTTAAAAAATCTAAAGGAAAAGTACAAAAAATCACATATCAACCGGAGCTTATAGAAATATCAGAACTTACTCCCGATAAATTATTTGACAATTATTTTAATGCAAAATATAATGCTGTAAAAGATTTCTCTTGCAAGCAAATTGGGAGTACCGACCTGGAAATTATCCCAAGTGAAATACTTCAAGGTCCTTGTACATATTCAAACCTTTTACACTATGTACAACTAAAAGAAACTGAAGCTAATATTTCATTTGTGTCCCCAACAAAATTCAGAGGAACAATTAAAGAAGGGAAGATGGATTATAATACAGTTCTACAATTGTATCCTTTTGAAAATTCATTATATACGGTTTCATTGACAGGTGCACAAATCCTTAAATATCTTGAAATATGCTACAGTGGTTACGATAAATATGGACAATTCAAAGGTTCACCAGTCAAATTCGACTGTGCAGGAGGATTAAGGTATTCGGTGGATTGTAAGAAACCGTCGGGGCATAGAATTACAATTCATTCATTTATAAATGGAAAGGAATTCTCTTTAACTGATACATATAAAGTAGCAATGGTTTCATATAGGGCAAATGGGGGAGGAGATATTTTATGTGATGCAACAGGATATCCTGTAAATAAATTAGAAGAACTGATTATAAGCAAACACTCTGATGTGAGGGAACTTATATATCAATTCTTCTTATCTGGGAAAAAAGTTTCACAAACCCAAGATATAGCAGATTGGAAACTTATAACTGAATATTCTGCTCTATAACCTCAAGAAGAGCATCTATTGCCTCTTCTTGAGGGACTGAACGGAGGACAGGCTCCTTACCTTTGTAAATACAAACCTTCCCTTTTCCTTCACCCACATAACCAAAATCTGCATCAGCCATTTCACCAGGACCATTAACAATACAACCCATAATTGCAATTCTGACACCTTTTAAGTGTGCAGTTCTTTTCTTTACCTCATTAAAAGTCTCTTCAAGGTTATAAAGGGTCCTTCCACATCCCGGACAAGCTATATATTCTGGTTTTGTAAATTTTCTCCTTGCAGCTTGTTGAAGATTATCTTTAAAATCTTCTATTTTATCATTTGATACAGGTTCTCCATTTATATTAGCAGAAATATTGAAGTCATCTATTACTTTGTCAAGCAATAATGGTCCAAAATCGCAAGAAGCTTTAATAATGAACTCATCCCATGTACTGCAATCATAATGTTGTTCTGGAACACCATTCTTCATTGAGTCATTTATTTTGCTTATACTAATTGAATAACCTCCCAAATCAAAATAATCCGCTATTATCTTAGCTACAGGTATCTCATTGACAGGATTTTCTGTAAGTGAAACTCTTATTGTGTTACCAATCTTATCTTTTAATAATGCTGCTATTCCTACAGCAGATTTTATTCTGCCAGTATCGCCATTGCCTGCTTCTGTTACACCTAAATGTAATGGATAAACTCTTGAATCTTTGAGCATCTGCTCATAAAGAAGTCTGTATGCAGTAGCCATAACAATAGTATTGCTGGCTTTTAATGAAATGACAATATTATAAAACCCATTATCTTCACACATCCTTATCCACTCCATAGCTGCTTCTTTCATTCCAAGAGGAGTATCACCATACTTCTCTATTATTCTTTCACCAAGAGAACCGTGATTTACACCTATTCTAACTGCTGTTCCATATTCTTTACAAACATCAAGAAACTTTTTAAACTGACTTTGAGCTACAGAATGCTCTTTTGCAAAATTGCCGGGATTTATTCTCACTTTATCTGCAATTTTAGCAACAGCAATAGCTACATCAGAACTGAAATGAACATCTGCAACCAATGGAACGTTTATACCTTTATTCCTAAGTATTGCTTTTATCTCACATAATGCCTCCACTTCTTTCATTCCTTGTGTAGTCAGTCTGATAATTTGTGCTCCAGCATTAACCATCTCAATACACTGTTCTACAGAAGGATTTATATCTTGAGTATGTGTATTGCACATAGTTTGAACTATAATTGGTTCTGTAGAGCCAATTTTAACATTACCGGCATTTACAATATGTGATAGCATAACTATAAAAATAATTGAAAGTTAGAATAACTTATTTCCTCTTATATTTTCCTCCAAAGTTATAGTGGAGACCAACTGAAAACTGCAATTGAGTTGGGTGAGTATATAGCCAATATTCTGTAGAGTATATCTGCGGATCTAGGAAACTTGTAAGTCCATATTTATAACTTGCATCTAAATGAATTTCAAAAGGAAGCAATTTTAGAGCAATTCCACCTTGACCAACCAAGCCAAAACCTGATTTTTTTGTAGTAGATGGTATACCTCCTGGAAGTTCCGTATCATAAATATACGATCCGTATCCACCTGCACCTAAAGAGAATCTGAATCTCTTTATATCAGCTCTAAAAATTGCAAGCATTTGAAAATCCAGTGCTGAATATCTTTGCTCATCTTCTTGAAATACTTCTTCTGAAATCTCAGTAACATGTGTATAACCCATTTCTGTTGATTCAACTCCCAATTGAATTCCAAAAAAAGGAAGATTGCCCAACATAGAGTGGAGATATGTATAATATATTCCAACAGATTTTGATGTTGTAATACCTTTATGGTTACTTGACTGGCTGAACATAACGTTAGACATGCCATATCCCCATCTGACACCCAAAAGATGCTGATATAGATAAGTACTGTCCTTAACCTTAGTGCCGGCATCTTTAAAAGAATGAAGATCAAATTCTTTTAAATAAGCCTCTTCATTTTCAACTTCATTTTGTGCGTAACTAATATTTGAACCAAATAATATTGTTACTGCAATTATAAATAACAGAGCAAATATTCTTTTCATTATTTAGTCTCCCTACAAAAAATTTGAGCAATATCAATCTCCTGAACAAGATCTGTTCTCTCTTTAATTTGAAGAATATCTTTACCGTCTCCCAATTTATAAAGCAGTACTTTTTCAGGTTGTCTGCGTTTCAAAAGATCTCCGGTATCCAACATTCCATTAAGATTGATATCCTCTGTAATTCTAATAGAATAATCCCCAGGTTTCAAATAAGGGAAAAGAAGTTCACAATCTTTCTCTACAATAAACGATCTAAATGTTTTAGACCTTTGGGAATTGATAAGCTCAACTATATATCTTGCATTTACATTTTTTAATTCAAGTGTTATGGAACTTAGAGTTTCATCATTTGGCAAATTAAATTTTACATCTATAGAATCATTTGTAAAACCATTTACATCTTTGAAAACTGCCATAGGGAACTTCAGTTCATAATCATTGCCCTTGATAAATTGTTGGACTGGCTTAAAGATGTATTTGTTTGAAATTACTGAATCCGGTGAAACGGTATATACTACATCACTTTCTATCATCTTGGGATTACGCATTTTAAATGTAATAGAAGATGTATCAAAAGTAACAAGAGGTGCAGGGAACGAAAGAGCTATTCCATTTTGTTCAACCATAGTTTTATCGGCATCTATCTGGAATTCCAACAGGTCTTTTCGTTTTGTATCCTCATTTTTCTGTTTCTTGTTTCTGGCATTTTTATTTTCAAATGGAGCAATCAGTCTAAGGTTCTCTACAGTAGGAACCAAATTGCCAGTTGAATCGCTCTTATGATACTTGATGGCAAGCTTTAAAGTATCATTTATCTTTCCTTCATCTTTAATCCAAATTGAAAGACTGTCTTTCTGATAATTGAACTGTTTTATAATTCTCTCATCCTTAATTCCTGGAATTGCAAATGAATCAATCTGAACATCGGAAGCATTAAATTTGATATAAGCACCCCTTTTACTGAATCTTTTATAGTCTCTGATAAATTGGATAGTATTTTTTTCTGAGAAAAGGGCTAAAGTAATTTCTGAAGGTCGGGCCAGACATTCAAGAGTATCTTTAGGATCGAAGTATTTGAGTTCAACTGCATCTTTTCTCATAACCTTTACAGGGATAAAAGGTTCATCGGCAAAAGCAATCTGCTCAGTACCTTGATCATACCTGTAATTTGTATTTCCATCAGTATATGCAAACATATAATAAGGTACTGCTTTAAGATTCTTTACAGTAAAATATCCCCATTTGTCTGTTCTGGCAATAGCATCAGGATTATCATTAAGTACGGTAGAATCTTTAATATACTCATAAAGTGCAACTGTGGCATTTTCAATGGGGAAGAGTGTAACTGCATCTACTACAGTACCACTAATCATCATTGAATCAACCTCTTTACCAGTTGAGAAACTATAAGAAAGTCCATAAAACGGATTGCCTTCATTATTATCTATTATTGCATTTCCACAGTTAAGACTGTATGTTGTGTTGGAATCCAACGGCTCTTGGAAAGTAAATATCACACTTTTACCTTTAATCCTTGTTTTAACTGATTTTTTCAGTGGTGGGGAAAGGAATATATTCTTATTAGCATCCTTAACTTGAACATACTCGTTAAAAGTTACAGTAATTGAACCATCTTCCACCGGAAAATCTGTAGAATTGTCAAGAGGACTTACCATTTCTACAACTGGGGGAATTGTATCCTTTGGACCACCACTAGGGGCAGCTTTGGTACTTGCACAAGAACTTGTATGCAACGAATATATTGCAACAAGTAAACATGTTATTATACCGTATATGTTTTGTTTTATTATTTTCATTTAATTAACTTCTGTTTTAACATCTGTTCGGGTTACACTTTCTACACCTTTAACCTTAAGGAGTCTGGTCATAATCATTTCCAGGTCTTGAGCATCATGCACATAAAGATCAATATAGCCGTCAAAAATTCCATCGTGTGTCTCAAAATGAATCTTTCTGATGTTTACACTCAAATCCAATGTAATGAACTGGGTAATCTCAGTAACAATACCCATTCTGTCAATACCTCTAAGAGTTATTCTTGCAAGGAATGAAAGGAATGTATGTTTGGTCCATTTTGCATTAATTATTTTCTCACCCTGTACTGTGGCAAGAGAAATAGCTTTATTACAAACCTTTTTATGAACTATCACATTATTATTCTCATCAACGAAACCTACAATTGCATCACCTGGAATAGGGTTACAACAATCTGCAACCTGATAAGTAAGAGTCTTGTCTACATTTTCTTTAAGCAGATAATCTTTTTTCTTGTCAATTGCCGGTTTCTTATTAACTGGAACATTATTATCCTCAAAATCATCATCCTCTTCTGTCTCATCTTGTGAAGAGAAGAATTGAAGTTTCCAATATTTTACAAATTTGTTCTCGTTATTCTTTCTAAGAATTTTATCAAGATCATCAAGTTTAATTACACCTGTTGCAATCTTGGTATACATCTCATCTTTATTGTTGAGTTTGTATTCCAACAAAAGTTTTTTAATTACACGGTGTTGTACTTTTACTCCAAGTTTAGACAGCTCCTCTTCAAGAATGCGCTGACCAGTTGTCATAACATCATCTATCTCGGCTTTAAGGGCTTCATAGATAAGATCTTTAGCTTTAGGAGTATGAACATAATTCAACCATTCGCGCTGTGGTTTTTGGGCCTCAGCAGTAATGATTTCTATCTGATCTCCATTTTTAAGTTCTTGAGATAGTGGTACAAGCCTGTGATTTACTTTAGCTGCAATTGCCCTATTTCCAATCTTACTGTGAATATAATAGGCAAAATCCAAAGCTGTAGAGCCTTTAGGTAAAGATTTTGAATCACCTTTAGGTGTAAAGACATAAATTTCAGAAGCAAGCAAACCTTCATGGAATTTATCAAGGAATTCCAAAGCACTTACATCAGGATTCTCTAGAACTCCCCTTACCATTGCAAGCCAGTTGTCCAACTCAGTTTCACTTTTGTTAACACCTTTATAGCTCCAATGGGCTGCAACACCTTTTTCGGCAATCTGATTCATTCTATCAGAACGGATCTGAACTTCTACCCAGTTTCCGTTCTGACTCATAAGGGTACAGTGAAGTGCTTCATATCCATTGGATTTAGGAGCACTCACCCAGTCCCTGATCCTATCCATCTTAGATCTGTAATGTTCAGATATGATAGAATAAATATCCCAACATTGTTTTCTCTCAGATATTCCCTCTTTTGGTTCAAAAATAATCCTTACTGCAAACAAATCATAAATCTGTTCAAAAGGGATACCTTTTGTCTCCATTTTTTTCCAGATGGAGTAGGGGGTCTTTGTTCTTTTAATGATAGAAAACTTATATCCTTCATGATGGAGAGCCTGAGAAATAGGTGCAATAAACTGGTCAATTGCATCACCTCTCTCATCAATAAGATCATCAATCTTTTTAGTAATGTTGCTGAAATAGTCAGGCTCCCTATAATGAAGCCATATATTTTCCATTTCAGATTTCATGCTGTACAGACCAAGCTTATGAGCAAGAGGAATAAAAATATACATACTCTCACTGAGAATCTTGTCTTTCTTCCTTTCTGGCATTGAACCTATGGTTCTAAGATTATGAAGCCTGTCAGCAAGTTTTATGAGGACTACACGGACATCATCATTAAGTGTTAGGAGGATTCTTTTAAAGTTCTCTGCCTGCATGGATTTCTCATCATTCTGGTTAGAATTATGTTTAGAATCCATAGCAGACTTGATTTTTGTAAGTCCGTCTACTAGTGAGGCAACTTTAGGACCAAACAGTCTTGAAAGATCCTCTACAGTATACTCTGTGTCTTCTACAATATCATGCAACAAAGCAGTAACAATAGATTTGTAGCCAAGACCAATTTCTTCTACTACGATTTTTGCAACTGCAATAGGATGAATGATATATGGTTCACCAGAACGTCTTCGTACACCCTTGTGGGCCTCATTTGCAAACTCAAACGCCCTAATAACATCTTCGTATTCCTCCTGATTTGCACATCTCTTGAGACTTGCAATCCTTAATGACTCAAATTCCCTTTGAATCAATTCATTGTCCTCTTTTGTAAACATACTAAAACCTTAAATCCCTTGTCCCTTTTTTTACAGCCTCTAAATTAGCTATAATCTTCTCCTTCTGTACACTGTCGGGAAGCTTTTCCAATTCTTTTTCTATAAGTGCGTATCCCGCAGCTTTTGTTTTCTCACTTGAATAATCTTCGAGATACTCAGCTAGAGTTATGATTGCATTTGGAGTACAGAATCTCTTGATAAATCCCGGTATTGCAAATTCCATAAAATGCTCACCTGTTCTACCCATTCTGTAACAAGCTGTACAAAAACTAGGAATATAACCACTTGTGAGCAGCCAGTACATAACATCATCTAACTCACGGGTATCACCAATCACAAATTGTTCTTTTGTAATATCTTGCTCATCACCCTTCTGGTTCTGATATCCTCCAATTTCCAACTTTGTTCCTGCATCTATCTGTGATACTCCAAACTCAATTACCTCATCTCTGATTGCACTGCTTTCTCTTGCAGTCATAATCAATCCTGTATAAGGTACAGCCAATCTGAGGATTGCCACAAGTCTCTTGAATTCATCATCTGAAACCTCATAAGGAAGTTCCAGATTCATATCGGCTGCTGGTTTAATCCTTGGAAAACTGATTGTATGAGGGCCCACACCGCAAGTGTTTTGCAGGTGAAGGGCATGAGAAACCAATCCCAAAACCTCATACTTCCAATTATATAGTCCAAATAGTGCACCTATTCCCATATCATCAATACCTGCCTCAAAAGCCCTGTCCATAGAGTTAAGACGCCACATATAATCACCTTTTATGTCTCCCGACGGGTGATATTTAGAATAAGTCTCCTGATGATATGTCTCCTGGAATATCTGGAAAGTACCAATTCCAGCCTCTTTTACAATTCTAAAACCTTCAACATCTAAAGGTGCAGCATTTATATTTACCCTTCTGATCTCACCATTTCCAACTTTAATGCTATAACATGTCCTGACACTCTCTGCTATAAACTCTGGAGTATATACCGGAGACTCACCAAATACGAGAATAAGTCTTTTATGTCCGTATTTCTCAAGATTTTCTATTTCAGAAACGAGTTCTTTATTGTTCAAAGTCTTTCTTACAATACCTTTGGCATCCTTTCTAAAACCACAATATTTGCAGTTATTTACACAATGATTACCAACATAAAGAGGTGCAAAAAGGACAATTCTGTTCCCATAAACTTTCCTTTTAAGTTCTCTTGCTGCTGCAAACAACTCATCCAATCCCTCCTTAGATTCAATAGCAAGGAGTACAGCTGTCTCCTCTACAGAAAGGGGTTTCTTATCCAATGCTTTCTTAAAAAGCTCACGGGCACGAGGCAAATCTTCTTTAGAAGAACTCAAAAGCCCCTGCAACTTGTTGTCATCAATAAAATTGACAGCATTTGCAGATAATTTCATATCTAGTTTAATTCCTTTCATCTAAATTGATTTTTTCAATTACCTGTTTCTCAAGCGTTTCAAAATCACCGTCAGTTGTATAGATATTCTCATACTGATAAGCATGAGAAATTTCTGCACCAATCAGTATCAATGTCCAACTAACATTCATCCATATTAGGAATAAAGGTATAGCAGCAAAAGCACCGTATACTGTATTGAGTCTTGATACAAGTAATTGCGTTTCCATATATAAATATTGCCATACTACAAAAGCTAAAGCTGAGATAAGCGCTGCAAAGAAAGCAGCTGAAAATTTCACTTTAACGTTTGGTACATATTTGTACAGTATGGTAAAGAACAATGTAATCACTCCATAAAACGCCAACCACCTTATAATAAATCCCGTATATTTGAAATAACCAAAATCAAAGCCAATTGAGTTCAAAGTATTGGTAAAGACTAATGTTACTGAAAGAAACATTGTAAGAAGGAGGGGAGCCACTATCAATATACCAAAATAGTACAAGAACCTTTTGGCAATAGACCTTCCTCTTTCAGCTTTCCAAATAAGATTGAAACATTTTTCAACTTTTAATATTAGCCATACAACCGTACTGATAAAGAAAAGCAAACTGATAATTCCAAATATATCCTGTTGGCTTATAGTAACTATGTTCTCAGCAAATCCAATAATTAGCTGTACAATCTCTTTATTTTGAGAGAAATACTCTAAAAGCATTGTTTGAAGTGACTCTTTCAGTCCAAAACCGTCTGTTACAGCAAATGCAACTGCTGCAAAAGGTACCATTGCCATGGTTGAAAAGAAACTTAATGAAAAAGCATATAGACCAAGTCTGTTCCTTCCAGCCTCCATAACAGTTATGATAGCCACTTTAAGGTACTTTATAAGTTTACTCTTTGCCTGGCCAAAATCATCCAGGTTGAGATTCCAAATATCAACCGTAATGAATTTGACAATCCATCTGTAAAACTCAAGTATTTCCTCAATAAGATCTCTCAAAACTATTTATTTAGTTTGCTCATAAATTTAACAGGATCTATAATGTAACGTGTATGAACGCCAGATCCTATTTCACCTTTATCATCATAAGCAGTTACCTCAAAATTAACCCAATTGCCATTTATCTGAGTAACTGAAGCCTTAGCTGTAACCGTAGATCCTACAAGACATGCTCTTGTATGCTTTACATTCATCTCTGTGCCTACACTGTCTTTATCTGAATTTTTCAGTAAAGTAAATGCAGCATTTTCCATTAACGCAATCATAGCAGGAGTGGCATAAACAGGAAGGCCTCCAGATTTATGTGCTATGGCTGTATCATTATCTTGTACAGTTATTGTAACTTCATATATATCATTTACATCCATAATGTAACAACTAAAGTGATTTAACAAATTCTTCAACAAAGATTTCTGCACTCTGCTCAAGTTTCTGGTATGTAGCAGAACCCATTATCTCAAGAGGTGTACCTGTAACCTCCATACCCATTTCTGGAGCATATTTCAATAGGGATTTTACACCTGCGCCATTCCAGGTTGAACTTCCAAAGATAGAGAGAATTTTGTTTTTAGGAGCTATTAGCTTTATCTCATTACACAAGTGCTCCATCATTGGATGCATTTGTGTATTGTATGCACATGTACCCAACACAAGTCCTTTATACTTCCATATATCGCTCAATATATATGACACATGAGTTTTAGATACATCATAAGTTCTTACAGGAATACCTTTTTCACCAATAATACGTCCTATAAAATCTGCCATCTGCTCAGTATTTCCATACATACTTGCATATACAATCACTACACCTTTTTCAGATTCCCAATTGCACCATTTAGAGTACAATTCTAGGACTCTACCAGGATTCCCTCGCCATACAAGGCCATGAGAAGGACAAATAGTCTTGATTGGGACACCTGCAAGTTTATCAAAAGCTCTCTGTACCATATTGCTGTATTTACCTACAATATTTGAATAGTACCTTAACATTTCAGCTTTATAGTGTCCCTCAAAATCATTCTCATCATCAAAAATACTTCCATCCAATGTTCCAAATCCACCAAAAGCATCACATGAGAACAGTGTCTGGGTAGTTTGTTCATATGTTACCATGGTTTCAGGCCAGTGTACCCACGGAATAAAATGGAATGACAAGTTATGTTCTCCTAAAGAAATTGATTCCCCGTCTTTTACTGTAACTAATGATTCGTCGGGAATATTAAAATAAAGCTTTATTATTTTTGTTGTTTGGGCATTCCCGATAATCTTAACTTGAGGAAACCTTCTGAGTACACACTCTATCATACTTGAATGGTCAGGTTCCATATGGTTTACTACAAGATAATCCAATGGGGCACCATCAAGGATACGCTCAATATTATTCAGATAATTGTCATTACTGCCATATTCAATGGTATCTATAAGTACGCTCTTTTCATCTTTAATAAGATATGAGTTATATGAAACTCCGTAGGGGAGTGGCCAGTTATTCTCAAACAAATGTTTGCGTCTGTCATTGACTCCCAAGTAGTAAATGTTTTTATTGATATAGACGTTTCTCATATTTTACTGTTTTAACATATTCATAAATTCTTCTTCCGAGATTATCTTAACACCAAGTTTTTGAGCCTTGGAAAGCTTGCTCGGTCCACATTTTTCACCTGTAACCATATAAGATGTATTGCCACTAATAGAACTTCCCACTTTTCCACTATGAATTTCAATCAGATTTTTCATATCATCTCTGGAAATTGAGAAGTTTCCTGATATAACAATTGTCAAGCCATTGAGTGCCTGTGAAGCAATAATATTTTCATCTTTTGATATCTCCATTTGCAGTCCTGCCTCCTTAAGCTCATGAATCATCATCAAGTGTTCAGAATTACTGAAATAGGAAATTATAGAATCAGCAAGCTTTTCACCAACCTCCTCAATAGCAAGTAACTCCTCTTTTGATGCCGCAGAAATTGCATCAATAGATTTAAAGTACTGAGCAATATTCTTTGCAGTAGTCTCACCAATATGACGTATGCCTAATGCAAACAGAAGTCTTGGAAAAGGAACATCCTTACTTTTTTCAATTGAACTCAAAAAATTTGCAACGGATTTTTCTTTCCATTTATCGAGAGTAATAAGCTGGTCGTCAGTTAATTTATACAAATCACTCAATATCCTGATATAGCCCTTATTGTACAATTGTTCTATTGTAGCCTCACCTGCATTTATATCCATCGCCTTTCTCCCGATAAAATGTATAAATTTTCCTTTTATCTGAGGAGGGCAAGCATCTGAATTAGGACAAAAATGTTTTGCCTCATCTTCATCTTTTACCAATGGATATCCACATACCGGACACACCTGGGGAAACTCTACAGGCACAATATCAAAACCTCTCTTTTGAGTATCTACTCTCGTAATTTTAGGAATGATTTCGCCACCTTTCTCTACATAAACATAGTCACCTATATGTATATCGAGCAAGTGCATCTGTTCTGCATTATGGAGAGAGGCCCTTTTTACTTTTGTACCGCTCAATTGAACTGGTTCAAGATTTGCCACAGGTGTAACAGCTCCAGTTCTGCCAACTTGATAATCAATAGAAACAAGTTTGGTCAATGCCTCCTCAGGTTTGAATTTGTATGCTGTTGCCCAACGGGGAGATTTAGCTGTATATCCAAGTGAGGTTTGAATACTCAATTGATTAACTTTAATCACTATACCATCCGTTGCATATGGCAAAGTTTTTCTTTGTACATCCCATCGGGATATAAATTTTTCAACTTCTTCAATTGAATTGCATTCTTCTATATGCTCAGAGACAGGTAAACCCCAACTTTTGGCAATTTGCAATGACTCAATATGTGTTGAAGCAATAGGTTCAGAGGTTAAAAGGTGATATAGTGTACATTCGAGTCCCCTTTCCTTTACAACTTTTGGATCTTGTAGTTTCAATGATCCCGAAGCTGCATTTCTTGGGTTTGCAAAAGGCTGTTCCTCATCAATTTCCCTCTGATAATTAAGTTTGTCAAATGCCTTATAGGGCATATAAATTTCACCCCTTATCTCAAACTCTGATGGATAATTGCTACCTTTTAAAAGCTCTTTAGGAATTGATGGAATTTGAAGCACATTTCTTGTAACATCATCCCCAACAGTTCCATCACCTCTTGTAAGTGCCCTAAAAAGCTTACCATTAACATATGTAAGACATATGGCAGTACCATCAAATTTAAGCTCACAAGAAAAAGTGAAAGATTTGTCTGTACCTTTGGAAACCCTATTTGAAAAATCTTCCAACTCTCCGATATTGTAAGTATTGGAAAGGGAAAGCATAGGATACTTATGAGGGAATTGCTCAAATTGCTGAGAGGCTGAAAGGTCTGATCCAACTTTAACAGTAGGGGAGTCTTTTAATGCAAATTCTGGAAATCTCTTCTCAAGTTCTTGAAGTTCAAGCATAAGAAGATCGTACTGAAAATCTGATATCTCAGGTGAATTCAATACATAATAATTTTTGTTATGTCTCTCCAGTTCTGCAGAAAGTTCCAAAATCCTGCTCTTAGCCTCGCTCTTCTTCACTTTTTTAAGTTTTAAGCAAACAAAAATAATTAAAAAATAGGTATTTTTTTAATAAAAATGTAAATTTGCCGCCCGAATAACAACAAGAAATAATTTTAACATGAAACAATCAATTGTTATCCTTACAGGTGGCGGTCCTGCACCAGGAATGAATACTGTTGTAGGTAGTATCGCAAAAACATTTCTTCAGAACGATTTTAGAGTTCTAGGACTACACGGTGGTTACAAAGGTCTGTTCTCTACTGACCCAAATTATACAGAGTTGGACTTCACATGTGCAGACTGGATGTTCAACAGAGGTGGTTCATACCTTGTAATGAGCCGTTTCAAACCATCAGACAAAGATTTCCAGGAGAATTTCAATCTTGATTTCTTTGTTAGCAACAACATTAAACTTCTTGTTACAGTTGGTGGTGATGATACTGCATCTACTGCAAACAGAATTGCTAAATTCCTTGCTGAGAAAAACTATCCAATTGCAAACATCCACGTTCCTAAAACAATTGACAACGACCTACCTCTTCCACAGAATATCCCAACCTTTGGATATCATACTGCTAAAGCTGAGGGTACCAAAATTGCTGCAACTGTTTACGAGGACGCAAGGACAAGTGCAAACTGGTTTATCGTTTCTGCAATGGGTAGATCTGCAGGTCACCTTGCACTAGGTATTGGTGCTTCATGCCATTACCCTATGATCGTTATCCCAGAGATGTTCAACAAAACAACAATCACTGCTGAGAAGATCATCAACCTTGCAATTTCATCTATTATCAAGAGAAAAATCATGGGTGTTCCTCACGGCGCAATCATGATTTCTGAGGGTGTATTCCACGAGCTATCACACGAGGAGCTATTGTCTTGTGGAGTTAAATTCACATATGATGACCACGGCCATCCAGAGCTTGGTAAAATTTCTAAAGCTCAGATGTTCAACGATATGGTTGAGAACAAACTTAAATCATTGGGTATTTCAGTAAAATCACGTCCAGTTGAGATTGGTTATGAGGTAAGATGCGTTACTCCAGTAGGTTATGACCTTATGTACTGTTCACAGTTGGGTATGGGTGTTTACAAATTGTTCACCGAGGGTGTAACCGGATGTATGGTATACCTAGATCTTAACGGTAACATCAAATCACTTTACCTTAAAGATATGCAGGATCCTGCAACTGGCAAGATTCCACCTCGTGGCGTAAATATCCACACAGATAAAGTACAGCAGATTTTGGATCATATCCTTAACTACATCACTCCAGATGAGTACGAGGCTGCAAAAAAATATGTTCCAAATCCAGAGGAGTACGATTTCAAGAAAATTCTTAACTGGTAAGACTTACACAATAGTTAAAATATTCTAAAGATGAGTTGCCTTATATGCAGCTCATCTTTTTTATGATTATAAATTGCCTCAAAACATCAACATATAATCATTAGGACAGGCTACAGGGTGCATTTTACATTGTAAACTCAAAAATTATAGTTAACTTTGATAAAGCATTTAGGATAACATCCACTAAAAATTCAAGTAAAAAACAAAGTATAAATAGTACTAACCGAACTTTCTGATGGAGAAGAAATTTATAATTTACCAATTATTGCCCAGAGTCTTTGGAAATACAAACGATAATTGTATCCCCGACGGTCCCTTGCAGATAAACGGAACAGGAAAATTCTCATCCATCAATGAAAATGTGTTTGAACATCTTCACACTCTTGGTGTAACCCATATATGGTATACAGGTATCATTGAACACGCAACAAAAGAATCCTTTGAAGAATATGGTATAAGAAGAGACAACCCATCAGTTATAAAAGGAGAAGCAGGATCACCTTATGCCATAAAAGACTACTACGATGTAAACCCATATCTTGCAGATTCAGTAGAGAACAGAATGGGTGAGTTTGAAAATCTCGTACAACGCACTCACAATGCAGGATTCAACGTCATTCTTGATTTTGTACCCAATCACCTTGCAAGAGAATACAATTCAGACTCAATTCCTTATTGGGCAAAAGATTTTGGAATAGGAGACAATGAGAATATTTTTTCTCCCGACAATAATTACTATTACCTTCCAGGAGAAATGTTCTCAAAAGGTACATATTACGAGCGACCAGCAAAAGCAACAGGTAATGACTGTTTTACAGCACATCCCACTGAAAATGATTGGTATGAAACAGTTAAACTGAACTATGGGGTTGATTATATGAATGGCCGCAAAGGACATTTCTACCCAATCCCAAAAACCTGGTATATAATGCACGATATTCTTTGCTTCTGGGCATCAAAAGGAGTTGATGGCTTCAGATGCGATATGGCAGAACTTGTGCCAGTAGAGTTCTGGGAGTGGTGTATCAAGGAGGTAAAACAGAAATACCCTAAATTACAGTTCATTGCAGAAGTTTATAATCCTGCAATGTATTCCGACTACATGTACAGAGGTGGTTTTGATTATCTGTACGACAAAGTAGGTTTGTACGACACTTTAAAATACATTTCACAAGGTCATAGAAGTTCAAGCGAAATAACAGGTTGCTGGCAGAGCATAAATGACAAGCAGAACAAAATGCTTAATTTCCTTGAAAATCATGATGAACAAAGAATTGCATCTGAATTCAATCTTGCAAATCCATTTAAAGGAATACCATCATTAGTAGTATCACTAATGCTTAATAAAGCTCCATTCATGCTATATTTTGGACAGGAAGTAGGAGAAAAAGGTATGCTTGAAGAGGGATTCAGCGGCAAAGATGGAAGAACATCCATTTTTGATTGGTGCTCAGCACCTGGCGTTGTAAGGATGAATACAGGCAAACTGCTTGAGAATGAGAGCCAATTACTTGAAGTATATAAAGAACTGTTCTCATTTGCAATGAGCAATAAAGCAATTACTTGTGGAGATACATTTGACCTCCAATATGCAAATTACAATAACCCACTATTTGATACCAACAGGTGTTTTGTATTTGCACGCAAATACTACGCGGAGAATATTGCTGAAAACTTCCATAGAGGTGGGAATGAACTACTTACAGAAAGTTTAGAGGAAAAGGGAAAACTTGTAATTATTGCTGTAGATTTCTCACAATCTTATAAAAATGCTAAAGTAAATCTTCCCGATGATATGTTCAGATTCTGGCAGATTCCGTATGGTCAGTTAAATCCATTTGAGCAGCTTGAAATGCACTTTAACAAATATGGAGTTGCTATAGCTGAATTCACATTATAACTTACTGACTATATAAGCAGTGATATTCATCCGAAGAACTGTCTAGTCTCCGGCAGAACATCCATTCTTGTATAAATAATAAATTATACTTCCTGTTCAGCAATCAGATCAGATATAGTAATATTAAAAGAATTTATAAGATCGTCGGGATTAAGTTTCAATTGAAGTCCTCTCTGGCCTGCACTAATGTATATAAAAGGGAAATTTGTAGCAGTATAATGAATCCATGTAGGGTAGGGTTTCTTCATTCCAATTGGGGTACACCCTCCTCGGATATATCCAGTAAGAGGCAAAAGTTCCTTCATTGCAATCATTTCTGCCTTCTTATTTGCTGATACCCTTGCAGCCTTTTTAAGGTCAACCTCCTTATCTCCAGGGATTACACATACAAACAAGCCATTTTTATCACCTCTAAGTACCAGAGTTTTAAATACCTGTGCAATATCCTCACCCAACTGCTCCGCTACATGTGTAGCTGCTAAATTGTTCTCATCTACCTCGTAAGGTACAAGTTCATATTTAATTTTCTTCTGGTCTAAAATCCTTGCAGCATTTGTCTTGTTTATCTTCATATCTGAAAATTTATGCAAAAATACCAATAAATTAACTTTAAAAGTGTATAAATATACTCAAAAATACTAAAGTGAATTATTGAACCAATGTGATTTGTGATTGTTGTAAATGAAACAATTTAAATAGTTATAGTTATGTTACCAACAAAAAAGAATCAGAGCTGGTTCCCGTCAATATTCAATGATTTTATTGGTAGTGATTGGGTAGAGAGACTTCATTCATCTTCACCAATGAACATTATTGAAACAGACGAACAGTTCAAAGTTGAAATGGCGACACCCGGCCTTACAAAAGATGATTTTACAATTAAAATCACCAATGACAATCTTCTTACTGTAACTGTGAAACAAGAACAGAAGAATGAAGAAAAGGATAAAAAGGGAAGATACCTGCGTAAAGAATTTTCGTACTCTCAATTTCAACAGAATTTGATTTTGCCGGAAAATGTAGATAAAGACAAAATTGAGGCAAAAGTGAACAATGGAGTTTTGGAAGTAATTATTCCTAAGAAAACTCCCGACAAATCGGAGCCTGTTGAGAAGCAAATTGAGGTACAATAATATATATATATAACGGTAAGGGTGTTCCATAAGAGCACCCTTATTTTTACGTCGTCTTTTTGTATAAAATAAAGTAAATCTGCATGTTATAAAATGAATAGATTAGAATTACTGTATTTTAAATTTATTAACATATCGATAATCAGCATTTTGTACAAAAAGACGACGTAAACTAAATATTAAAAATTATATTTAAATTTGTAAGGTAAACAAATTTGAAATTTATGGCAGTAGCAGGTGTTCCTACAGAGTTGGGAACTGAAAAAATTTCTAAATTGCTGAGGCAATACGCAGTTCCGGCAATCATTGCAATGACAGCTTCGTCATTGTACAATATGGTTGACAGTATTTTTATTGGGCATGGTGTTGGAAAATTTGCAATTGCAGGTCTTGCCCTTACTTTTCCATTGATGAACCTCGGTGCAGCTTTTGGAGCCCTCGTAGGAGTTGGAGCATCGGCAACTATATCAATGCTTCTTGGGCAGAAGAACTATGAGATGGCACAAAAGGTATTGGGTAACGTAATCACTCTTAATACCATCATTGGAGTATTATACAGCATTGTATTTCTAGTGTTCCTGGATCCTATACTATACTTCTTTGGAGCCAGTGAAAATACCATAGGCTATGCTAGAGATTATATGACAATAATTCTGCTTGGAAATATTGTTACACATATGTACTTGGGACTAAATGCAGTTATGCGATCTGCTGGTCTTCCCAAAAAGGCTATGTATCTGACAATATTTACAGTTATTATAAATGCAATTCTGGATCCTCTATTCATATATGTATTTGAATGGGGCATAAAAGGTGCTGCAATAGCTACAGTTATATCTCAGACATTGGCACTGGGATGGACAGTTAAAGTATTTTCAGACAAGAATCTTGTAATTCATTTCAGAAGAGGAATCTATAAACTTAAAGCACGAATTGTAAAGGATGTCATTTCAATTGGTATGGCTCCATTTTTCATGAATTCAGCAGCCTGCCTTATTGTTATTTTAATCAACCAGGGTCTACAAGAGCACGGTGGAGATCTTGCAATTGGAGCATACGGAATAGTAAATAGAGTATCATTTGTATTTGTAATGATAGTACTTGGAATCAACCAGGGAATGCAGCCGATTGTTGGATTTAACTATGGTGCAAAACAGTTCAAAAGGACATTGGAAGCCCTTAAACTTACAATAATTTGTGCAACAGCCGTTACAACAACAGGATTCCTTATGGCTGAGCTATTCCCAAGGGCAATTTCTATGGTATTTACAACAGATGAGGAACTTATCCAGCATTCTATTATAGGAATGAGAATTGTATTTGCCTGCTTCCCGATAATTGGTTTTCAAATTGTAGCTGGAAACTTCTTCCAAAGCGTAGGAATGGCTGGAAAATCTGTATTCATGTCATTGACAAGACAGCTCATCTTCCTTCTTCCAGGACTGCTGATATTACCTCCTCTAATGGGAACAAATGGAATCTGGCTAAGTATGCCTGTTGCAGACGGACTTTCAAGTTTGATTGCATTTGTTCTTCTATACAAGCAAATAAAGAATTTTAAAAACAATGAACACTATGGAAACTAAATTCTACATTACCATTGGCCGCGAGAAAGGTTCTGGCGGATTGGAAATTGCACAGAAACTTGCAGAAGAGTTTGGTATTCCGCAATATGACAAACAACTTATAGATGAAGCTGCAAAAGAGAGCGGACTCTGTAAGGAACTGTTTGCCAATATAGATGAAAAGAGAGGCTCAAAATTCATCTCAGGATTCTTTAGCGGTGTAATGGGATCACTGTACAGTGAGTATGGAACAACATCGGGAATAAATAGAGAAGAGTTGTTCAGAATTCAAAGTGAATGCATAATAAAAATTGCAAATGAAGGATCTGCAATATTTGTGGGGCGTTGTGCTGATTATATTTTAAGGGAGAGAAGCAACTGTCTCAATGTATTCATCACAGCATCTGCACAAGACAGAATAGAAAGATTGTTAGAGCATAACAAGATTAAGAACGCAGAAAAATACTCAAAAGATCAGATGCAGGAACTCCTTGAAAAGAGCGATTCAAAAAGGGAGAACTACTATAATTACTTCACATACAAACAATGGGGAGCTGCTGCATCATATGATGTTTGCCTTAATTCATCACTCTTGGGAATAGAAGGTTGCGTTAAAGTTATATCAGATATAATCAGAAGTAAAGGTTGGAGCAAATAAAAGATGCAAGCCGGCGTACCAATAGAACTTGAAACAGAAAAAATCCACAAGCTGCTTAAACAATATGCTGTGCCATCAATTGTAGCAATGAGTTGTTCATCATTGTACAATCTGGTAGACAGCATATTTATAGGACAGTTTGCAGGAGGGTATGCTTTAGCAGGACTAGCACTCACATTTCCACTAATGAATCTTGGAACTGCATTCAGTTCATTGATTGCAGTTGGTGCCTCAGCCAATATAGGAATTTTCCTTGGAAAAAAAGACTACACAAATGCCCAGAAAGTATTGGGAAATGTAGTAACCCTAAACTTTATCATAGGTCTGCTATATATGTTTGGGGTACTTATGTTTCTTGACCCTATACTATACTTCTTTGGTGCAAGTGAAAACACAATTGCCTATGCAAGAGAATACATGCAGGTTCTGCTATATGGAAATATCATATCACATACATATTTTGCACTTAATGCGGTTCTAAGGGCCACAGGACTCCCAAAAGCTGCCATGAATGCATCTATCTGTACAGTATTGATAAATGCGGCATTAGATCCAATTTTCATTTATCTATGGGGTATAAAAGGAGCTGCAATAGCTACAGTTATAGCCCAAAGTGTATCGTTAGTTTGGATAATATATGTTCTTAGCAACAGAAACCATGTTGTACATTTTCAGAAGGGGGGATATAAACTGAGCGGATATATAGTAAAGAGAATATTATCTGTAGGAATGTCTCCTTTTTTTATGAATGCCACAGCTTGCCTTATTGTAATTGCTTTTAATCAAGGATTAAAAACCTATGGAGGAGACCTGGCAATAGCAGCATACGGTATAGTTCATAAACTCACATTCCTGTTTATAATGATGGTAATGGGTCTTAACCAGGGAATGCAACCCATTGCAAGTTATAATTTTGGAGCAGGTCTTTATAGCAGATTGCAAAAAGTGGTAAAATACACCGCTATCTGCGCCATTGCAATAACTACAACTGGATTCATTGTAGCGGAACTCTTTCCAAGAACATTGGTAATGATGTTTACTTCGGATGAACAGCTAATAGAACAAGCCATAAAAGGGCTTAGAATATCATTCATGTTCTATCCAATAGTTGGATTCCAAATGGTAACATCAAACTTCTTCAGAAGCATAGGATATGCTGGTACAGCAATATTTCTCTCCCTTACACGACAACTGATATTTCTGCTACCTTTCATATTCATACTTCCAAAAGTATTTGATCTGAACGGAATTTGGGCAAGTATGCCACTTGCAGATTTAACCTCTTGTGTAATTTCTGCAAGTATCATGATATATCACCTAAGGAAACTTACAGGCAAAAAGTAAGGGGTTACCTGTAACCCCTTCTCTTAAATTCTTTCTTAAGTTTCTGCAGATCATCATCTGCTTTAATCTTACATATTATACCTTTTACCAAAGTATCAAGTCCCTTGCCAGGTGTATAGTCAGCCGGACAAACATAATCACAACGGTCCTGATTCAAAATCTTTTTGGCAACATCTCGTTTGCGCTCGTTTTTAGGCTCATATACAGCAATTGTATTTCCACCCATCTGTTTGATAAGCTTCATACATGGAACATCTGTTTCTCCATCACCAAAATAAACCATATTTGTAAAAGGTACCCTTTTTTTGGAATCCGGCATTGACTCGTTTATTTTTACTGAGTCCCTGATTGTAAAAATTCCTTTATTAATCTTATACAGGAACTGGGTCTTATTGGTATAATTTACCGCAGCAGCAGGCCACTGGGCATCACCATTCTCATCATAGTAATACGAACTTGCAAAAATTGTCTTGAATTCATCGGCAATAGGGGTCCCCTCAATCATCTCTTTCATTCCCGATGAATTTATATAATGCTCCACAATCACGCCATGATCCATACCAAAATCACTGATTCTGCGGAACCACTCCTTAACACCGTTGAACAATTTTACATCTTCACCATATTTTTTAAGGCTCTCTCTCTTGATTGGAATACCTCTCTCTTTAGCTTTCTCAAGCATAAGTAGCATATAAACCAATACATTGTCAGAATCCTGATTTTGGGCCATAACAGCTGTCTGTCCCCAAAAGTCCTCTTTTTTCTCACCCACACTCTCTATAAAAGAATACTCTTGCATATTTCCAGCTGCAAGTGTACCATCAAAATCATAAATTAGAGCCACTATAGGCAATTTCGATCTGCTTCTCATTTCGTTTCCTTAACATTATGCATTTACAAATTTAATAAATGAATTGTATTTTTGCACAAATTAAATCAAAACAAAATGTGGGTATTATTAGCTTTTGTATCGGCATTCTTCCTTGGATTTTATGATATATCCAAAAAGAAATCGTTAACCGGGAATGCTGTCCTTGGAGTACTGTTCTGCAACACTATATTCTGTGCACTGATATTCCTTCCATTCATTATAATATCTGCAACTGCACCGGATTTGGTAGGAGGGAGTATCTTCAACGCATCCATCAACTCAATATACTCAGATTGTCCCCAAATATTACCATTAAAGGCTCATTTGCTGGTAGTATTAAAAGCATTTATAGTGCTTAGTTCATGGATTATGGGATATTATGCCCTTAAACATCTTCCTATTACAATAGCAGGTCCGGTTAATGCCACAAGACCGGTACTGGTATTGCTAGGTGCTGTAATACTTTTTGGAGAAAGACTCAACCTGTTGCAATGGGGCGGTGTGATCATATCATTATTTTCTCTCTTTCTATTAAGTCTGTCGGGAAGAAAAGAAGGAATTAACTTTAAAAGCAACAAGTGGGTATATATTCTATTTGGTGCGGTAATTACAGGAGCTATAAGCGGATTATATGACAAATTTATAATGAAACAGTTACCACCTCTATTTGTACAGAGTTGGTTTAACATTTATCAAGTAGTGATAATGGGAACTGTTTTACTTGTAATGAACAGATATACAACAGCCAAACTACAATGGAGATGGTGGATACCTCTAATTTCAGTATTTGTATCAATTGCCGATTTTGCATATTTCTATGCTCTATCATATGATGATGCCCTGATAGCAGTAATCTCAATGATAAGAAGAGGTAGTGTTATAGTATCATTTACAGGAGGTGCACTGTTATTCAAAGAGAAAAACCTTAAAGCAAAAGGATTTGATCTGATACTGATACTGATTGGACTGGCACTATTATGCTGGGGAAGTATAATCAAATAAAGAATGGCAAGGATTAAAACCTTGCCATTTTCATTCTTTCTCTAAGGAAATCCTTCAATCCATCACCCTCCAAAATTTCTATATCATCCAACAATCCTAGAACAAACCTGCCAACACCTTCATAACCACATACATTTACATTCAGGATATACGAGTTTGAATCTTTGTCATCAGATATAAGATATTTTTGAGATAGGGGATACTCCTCCATTAAAAGAGAAGCTGCTCTAATGCCCAACTTCAACTTAATAGGAATCTGTTCAAAACTGGTAATCCTGAAAATATCCATCATACCTACACAATGCTCACTTTCATACTTCCAATCATCTTCAAGAACATCAACAGAACCAATCCTGGATAATTTGAACAATTTGTTTTTTCCCGACGAAATTTCATAAGCCCACACCTGGATATAATTGGTTGTAAAAGCTAGAGGTTCTACCAGACGGTCAGAAACATTTTTACTGTGGGCAGAGGTGTAATCTTTAAGAATTATCTGTTTTTTATTCTCAATTGCCTCAATAATTGAATTTACATTGCGTGCATTATCTCCTTTGACTACACATTCAGCCAACATTTTAAAATCGTATACACTACACAGTTTGGCTTTCAGATTCTGTTTGATTGCATTGGTAGGGTCAATACTCTCTATTGCTGAATTGAGAATATATGCTTCCTCTTCAGTAAAATGGACCAATTGTGAAATATCTTTAAAGTATTTGGATTTCTTGTCAATTCTAAAACAGTCACCTTTTTTAGAAATTAAAAATCCAGCCTCTTTAAATGTATCAATATAGCGATAAATTGTCCTTGGTGAAGTTTCTAGTCTGTCGGCCAATTCATCAACCGAATATCTGTTGTTTGCAGTAAGCATCATCATAAGACGCAATAACCGCTCTATCTTTGGCTGATCCATAATTTAAAGTTCAGAAAACAAATTCATTCCATCATCCAATATCCCTTTGTCAATATCAGAATCCTTTTGTTTTAAGAGGGTATAATCAGGTAACATCTGAGATATCTCCTCTACACGACCATTTGCCTGCAAACCAATCTCACGTGGTGAAATAATCCTTATATATGGCTGATATTCAAATATAACATTATAGAATTCACGATTAGGTATAATGTTTATGGTAAACTCCATATCTCCGTTTTCATGAAGATATACCAATTTTTGTGAGTGATGCAGAGGATTAAGTTTTATAAAAGGTGCCAGACGGTTCTGTACCAGAAATTTAATCTCTTTAACCTCTCCACTCAGTTTGGTTACTCCAATAATATCGTTGAAATATTCTTTTGGGTTGAAAGAATAATCGTCGGGAAAAGGAAGTATAGAATATGAATAGTCTCTAATTCTATCCAATGGAAGTTTATATACCCCTGCAAGGCCATCTTTATAACCCATAGCATACCATCTCCCTTTATACTCCTTTAAATAGAAAGGGTAAAAAATAATGCTCATAATATTGTTTGATCTTGAAGACCAATACCCTATGCAAAGAGCTTTCCTGTTTTCAATTGCATCATAGATTGTATTGAAATACTCCAATCCCAAAGGATTTTTACGTGGTTCATTTTCTACAATGTTGCTCTGTCTGTTAATTATAGCATCAATTCCATCGGAAAGAAGATCTGTAAGATTTCTTATAGATCCAAGCTCCTTGAATGTAGAATAATCTTTTAAATCTGAAGCAAGTTCGGCAATTTCAGCAAGAGTACCTTTTCCCAGGTGTGCATTATCAATTGTATAATCAGGATCATCATACTTGTAGTATTTTTGCTGATATACAACAATAGGGGCTCCATACCCTTTTTGTTTGTCTCTCATTATCTGAAGATCCAATTGGAGAGACCTAACAGAAACTTTATACTTTTCTGCTATTTTTTTGCCATACTTAGATTTTATGGCATTTGTGCAGGCATTTATAAGATCTATAAGGGTATATTTCCTGCTTTTATCCCTAAGGCACCTGTCAATTGTTTTATGCCTGAGAAGTGCATTTGATTGGATACTCATGATAAAAAAATTCTTATACAAATATAATAATTACTATCTTTATAGCGCAAAGTTTTTGCGTTGAAAGCATATTGTTTCACAAATTGAATGATAGCGTATATTATGGATCAAAATTCAGTAATATCTTACGGTTTATTAGTATTTACTTCATTTTTCACACTTGTAAATCCAATTAGTATATTGCCTGTATATTTGGGCCTTACATCAGAAATTGGAAGAAAAGAAAAATTGCTGATTGCGAGCCGTGCTGTATTTGCAGCATTACTGATTATCCTTGGCTTTGCATTTTCGGGACAATTCCTGTTCAAATTCTTTGGAATATCTGTAGACAGTTTTAGAATAGTGGGAGGTGCTATTTTCTTTGTTGTAGGTTTTGACATGCTTAATGCAAGACTTTCACCAATCAAGGGTGGTAAAGATGAGATAAATAAAGCAGCAAAAGATATAGCAATAACCCCATTGGCAATACCTATGCTGTGCGGTCCTGGAGCTATTACTAATGCAATTGTTCTTATGGAAGATGCCTCTACAATACCTCACAAAATAGCATTTGTAGCAGCAGTGATGGTAGTACTAATATTATGTTACATTATTTTTGCTTTCTCTACAAGAATAGTAAAATATCTTGGAGAAACTGGTATAAATGTAATGTTACGTATTATGGGTCTGATAATTATGGTCATTGCTGTAGAGTTCTTCCTTGCTGGAATCAGACCATTCATCAATTCATTCATAGGATAGATAATATACCTCTAATGGACATAAAGGAGAAAAAAAAGGAGATAAGGGCTGAGATAAGGGCACTCAAGAAACAACAGACTACAGAGGAAAAAGAGGTGGCATCTGACAAGATAGCTGCAAAACTTCTCCAATTGCCACAAATTAAAACAGCCAAGACTATTCTTCTATACTATTCTCTTCCCGACGAGGTATTGACAGAAAAACTCATATACCTTTTATCGGGACTTTCTTCTAATGAAATCAACAATGATGCAATAGGCACCAAAAGAATAATATTGCCTGTTGTAGAGGGAGAGTTCCTTATCCTGAAAGAATTTATACCGGGTAAGGTATCATCGGGATATAGAGATATTTTAGAGCCAAATACAGGAGAAACAATTGATCCAGCAGAGATAGAACTTGCAATTATTCCAGGAGTTGCATTTGACAGTTGCTGCAATAGAATGGGTAGGGGAAAGGGATTTTATGACAGACTGTTACCAAATATTCAATGTCCCACAATAGGTTTGGGTTATGACTTTCAAATGGTCCCTTCTATACCTACAGACAAATATGATGTTCCTCTGGATATGGTAATTACCGAGTCAGAGAACTACTTTAACGGATTTAGATTAAGGTAACTGAATACCAAAGAATCCAGTTCTCTATAATAATGCTCCGCATTTATCTTAATATAAGCCCTTTGAGATATAAAATTAGGGTTTATAAGTTCCTTAATTATTTTCTCCTTATAAAATTCCTGATTGAAAAGGGGAGAAGTACTCTCCAATGACTTTTCTGCTATAATATATTCAAGGACAGGTTTTGGAAGATCTCTCAATAGTGAATCAGAATTATAGCATTTACCATTAGAGTACAATGATACTATATCATATTTGAAGATATATGATGAATCATTTGAGATAAGAGCTTTTTTGATTTCATGCTCCAGAGTTGGAAATACTTTTGTTATAACTGATTTACCGAGTTTCTTCTTGTATTTGATAAAATTATCTGGAGTAATAATAAAATTTTGAGAAGAAATAGAATCTTGAATTTTAAAAAAAGAATAATTTACCAAAAGTGAATCTATAGTAATCTTGTTTGGAGAGAGTTTAATTTTTGCTTTAAGAAGTGTATCTATCTGATTTTTTGCATTGCGTATTCTCTCCAGTTCTATCCCTTCAAATGATAAATGCAACAGTGAATCAGGGGAGTTTGAAGAGATATAATTTTTCCAATTTGTAATTATATTATCTGTCTGTACAATGTGGTCATCATACATTTTTTCCCATTTCTCCCTAAGCTGTGCAAAGAGGGGAGAGTTAAGTTCTGCACTCTCAATTGTTTTAATGTAATCATGGAGACGTGAATAAGTAATCTTACTCCATCTTGCAGAATCTGAGGGTAATGAAATATAATTCCATTTCTCTTCTACAATAGAATAAGTTGCCAGAAAGGACTTGTCCTTACCGGCAACTCTATCAAGTTCTCTAGAATTGAGCGGTTCAATAACACTTTTCTCCATTGGAGAACTGCATGATATTGCTAAAACCGCTAAAAAAGAAAATAGTATGATTTTACTTATTGTATTCAACACCTTGCTGCCAAACTCCAGTGATTTCCAAATCTTTGTTCATTATAACTATGTCGGCATCCTTACCATCTTCAAGCGAACCAACTCTGTCGAAGCAACCCATAACTTTTGCAGGAGATTCTGAAGCCATTCTAACTGCATCTTCAAATGGGATACCTGCCTCAACTGCTACTTTAACAACTTTATCCATTGTAGCAAGGCTACCTGCCAAAGATGAGTGGTCTTTCAGTTTACAAACTCCATCTTCTATAATAAAGTCTGAATCAGGCTCCAATTCTCCGTCATAATCAGCATATTTAAGGGCACATGTAACAAGAGACATGTTATTGACACCTTTTAGCTTATATACAAGTCTAAGTATGGTACCAGGTAGGTGCTTTCCATCTGCAATAACCTCCACACTCATATCGTCGAGTAAAAGAACACTCTCTACAGTACCCTCATATTTATATTCTCCACGTTTATGGAAACCAGGCATAGAGTTATATAACTGTGAAACATGAGTAAATCCTGCATCGTAGGCATCTTTAACAACTTCAAATTCAGCTTGAGTGTGTGTAATTCCAGCTACAATGTTCTTCCACTTAAGGATTTTAGCCATTTCATAAGCACCCGGTAGTTCTGGAGACACATCCCATCTTTTGATTGAAGGAATATCTGAAAGAATTTTCAAATACTCTTCTTTGTCGGGATCCTTAGCACCGGGGAAACTGTTCACCATGTTTGGATTGAAGTATGGACCTGCTATGTGCAGACCTTTGATAGGAGTGTTTCCTTCCTTCATCAATTCATTGCAAACAGCTGCAGAATTATATATCTTCTCAATCTTTGCTGTGTAAATTGTAGGAAAGATTGTTGTTGCGCCATGTTTTAGATGTACATCAACGGCAGTTTTGAAAGCATCAATTGTTCCCTCTTTAAAGGCACAACCGCCACCACCATGGATATTCATTGCAACAAAACCGGGCAAAATATAGTCGCCTTTTACATCTACTATCTTTGCACCCACACGTGGAAGATCGCTATTCGCAATCTCCATGATTTTTGAGTCGTTCAATATAATGGAACCACCTTCTACCCAGCCACTTGGGGTAAGGATTTTTCCGTTGATTATCTGTGTTAACATAAACTACTACTCAAAGTTTTTAACCAATTTACCCATTGCCCAAACTGCACGTACATCAAGATTTTTATCCAATAGAAGAATATCAGCATCTTTACCTCTCTCTAATGAACCTTTTCTGTCGTATACGCCCATAATTTTTGCAGGAGTTTCAGAAATCATTCTGCATACATCAAACAAAGGAACTTCAGCTTTGAATGTCATTGTCTGGATAAGACGGTCCATTGTAGCAATACTTCCTGCAAGAGCAGACCTGTCTGCAAGCTTACAAACGCCATCCTCAATGATTACACGAGGATCGAAAGCAACCTTGCTGTCGCTGGCAGCACATGCAAGTGCATCTGTAATAAGTGCCGTTTTCTCAACACCTTTAACTTTATAGATAAGTCTAAGAATAGTAGGAGGTACGTGGATACCATCTGCAATTGCCTCTACAGTCATATCATCCATAAGGTAAATAGACTCAACAGTACCCTCATATTTATACTCGTTTTTCTTATGGAAACCTGGCATAGCATTATAGAAATGCGTTGCATGGGTATAACCAGCATCAAAACCAGCTCTGATATCTTCAAACTCAGCTTGAGTGTGTGCTACAGATACAAGAATGCCTTTACTTGATACATACTTACCAAACTGAAGGGCTCCCGGAAGTTCTGGTGAAGCATCCCATCTCTTGATACAGTTAGTCTCTTCCAATAACGGAATATACTCATTTGGATCAGGGTTCTTGATATACTCAGGAATCTGACCACCTGCCATCTTCATATTGAAATAATGTCCCTCAAGATGAAGTCCTAGCACAGGGCTGTCCTTCTCTGCCATAAGTTTCTCCGTAGTACGGGCAGCCGCTTGAATCATCGGGATACTTGAAGATGAAAGGGTAGGGAAAATACTGGTTGTTCCATGCTGCATATGTGCATCTACTGCAGTTCTGAACGCATCTTCTGTTCCTTCCATAAAGTCTCTTCCTCCACCTCCATGAACATGAATTTCAACTCCACCTGGAACAATATACATTCCTTTAGCATCTACAATTTTTGCACCAACTACAGCAAGATCACAGTTTGATACCTCAAGAATTTTATTGTCACTTATGATAACAGAACCGTTCTTCAGCCAACCTTGCGGCGTATGTATTTTACCGTTAATAATTTGAGTTAACATATCTATAATTTTAATTATCAGTTAATCCTTACAAAATTAAAGAAAAATAATTTTATTTGCTAATTCATAACCCTCTTTATATAATGAATTAAGCTTATTCACATCTTTTTCCATTCTACTTACCTGTAATGGTTCCAAAGGCCTCAGGACGGTGATTTTACCTTCTTCCTCAAGTTTCTCAATCATATCAAGGGTGGCATTATATTTCCTGTTCCTTTCAACTATTGCTTTTACTGCATTTGGGTATTTTCTATAAAAAAGATTAGGAATTGTACTGCCTGTATTTTCGTTCTTCCTATACCCTCTATTTCTTGTAAGAATGACCAGACTATTTGTGTAACCATTATCCCAAGCATATTTAACAGGTATGGAATCAGCAACACCTCCATCAAGCATTGGCACACCTTCAACATATGATATTGGACAAACATAAGGCAAACTGCTTGAAGCTCTTACAACTTCCATTATTTTGTCCTTATCATGTTTTTCTTCAAAATAATTAGCCTCACCCGAAATGCAATTTGTAGTGACCATTACATATCTTCCCTGAGAGGCTGCATAAGCAGGATAATCATAAGGAATAATCTCTGTAGGAAACTTATCAAATAAAAGTTCAAAGTTCATAATATTCCTCTGTGTAAACAGATACTTCAAACCCACATAATTATATTTGGCCAATAGATCAATATTACTGTATTTTGCCCTTCCTCTTTGTCCCGACATATACGAAAGTCCATTACATGCCCCAGCACTTACCCCAATGGTAAAAGGAAACTTTATCCCTCTATCCATAAAATTATCCAAAACACCACATGTAAAAACACCTCTCAAACCACCTCCCTCCAGAATAAGGGATGCATTGCTATCCAAAGTAAAATTCATAAAAAAGAGTTTCCACAAATTTATTTATTTTTACGTTGTCTTTTTGTACAAATTGCTTAAAATTAAGCAATTAAAAAATAGAGAATGAAAAAAATTACATTCTCTATTTTTTATCTATTTGATAATCAAGAATATGTACAAAAAGACAACGTAAAAAAATTACAAATGACGTAATACTTCATCGTAATCTGGTTCCTGAGTAATTTCGGGCACCAGTTGTACATATCGTACAACTAACTCTGGATCAATTACTACAACAGCCCTCGCCAAAAGACCCTGAAGAGGACCATCAGTCATAAGCACACCGTAATCTTCAGAGAATGATGTACCTCTGAAATCTGATAAAGGAATAACATTATTTATCCCCTCTACGGTGCAGAAACGTGAGTGAGCAAAAGGCAGATCTCTAGATATTGCAAGTACTAGAGTATCTTTCATATTTGCTGCAAGTTGATTAAATTTACGCACACTAGTTGCACACACTCCAGTATCCAGACTTGGGAAAATATTTAGCACAAGTGTTTTACCTCTAAAATCATCCAAAGTAATTGTCGCAAGATCTGATTTTACTAAAGTGAATGCTGGAGCTGCTTTGCCTGTATCTGGAAGGTTTCCTTTAAGGGTTACCGGGTGTTTTTTAAAATTTACCTTTTTCATATTCAAAATTTTATTTCATTAACAATATCTGATGATTTATGTTTATTTTTGCTTAAAATAAGATTATATAATTATTATCATATTTTAACAATTCAAAATTATGAAAAATTTTTTGTTTGCACTATCACTAATTTTAGTGATTTTCTCATGTTGCAACAGCAATACACAGGTAAGTAAAAATTCTGATACCGCCAAGGAAGCACAAATGAGGGCAATGGGACTTGTAGATATCCATGATCTCGACTCAACAATTGCAGTAGATCTGATTTATGCAAAACCTTATAACTTTATGGGTAGAGTATTATATCATAATGTAAACAAAGCATTTATGCTTAAAGAAACTGCTGAGAAACTTGTAAAAGCAAACAAACTGCTTAAATCTATAAGACCAGACCTTAACCTAATTGTATATGATGCTGCACGTCCTATAAGCATACAACAGGAGATGTGGGACAGCGTAGAGGGTACAGATAAAGAAGATTTTGTAGCAAATCCTGCAAGAGGTGGCGGAAATCACAATTTTGGCAATGCTGTAGATGTAACAATCATAGATTGTACAGGATATCCAATCCCGATGGGTTCTGAATACGACTGTTTCGCAGACCAAAGCCGAGTAAATATTGAGCAGCAACTATTGGACGAAGGAAAAATCACCAAGAGAGAACTTGAAAACAGATTACTGCTTAGAAAAGTAATGACTGAGAGCGGATTCCTTACAATAGATGAAGAATGGTGGCACTTTGACAACAGACCTACAAAGTATGCCAGAGAGAACTTTAAAAAAATAGAGTAGGGGAATTTCCACCAAACATCACACAACATAAAAAAACCTGGAGCCGTATCTGACTCCAGGTTTTATTATATATAATCCTAAGATTATAGCTGAGGACCTGCAGCAACCAAAGCTTTACCAGCCTCGTTACCCGTAAATTTAGCAAAGTTCTTGATAAATCTTCCAGCAAGATCTTTTGCTTTCTCCTCCCACTCAGCAGCATTAGCATAAGTGTCACGAGGATCAAGAATGTTAGTATCAACACCTGGAAGCTCTGTAGGAACTTTGAAACCAAAGAAAGGAATCTCTTTAGTAGCAGCTTTATCAATTGAACCATCAAGGATAGCATCAATGATTCCACGAGTATCTTTAATTGAGATACGTTTTCCTGTACCGTTCCAACCAGTATTAACAAGGTATGCAGTAGCACCTGATTTCTCCATTCTCTTAACTAGCTCCTCACCGTATTTGGTTGGGTGAAGTGAAAGGAATGCTGCACCAAAACAAGCTGAGAATGTAGGAGTAGGCTCAGTAATGCCACGCTCTGTACCAGCCAATTTAGCGGTGAAACCTGATAGGAAGTAGTATTTTGTCTGCTCAGGGTCAAGGATAGAAACCGGAGGAAGTACACCGAATGCATCAGCCGAAAGGAAAATTACTTTCTTAGCAGCTGGAGCTTTAGATACAGGTTTAACAATATTATTGATATGGTAGATAGGGTAAGAAACACGAGTATTCTCAGTTACACTCTTGTCTGAGAAATCAATCTTACCATTAGCATCTACTGTAACATTCTCCAATAGAGCATCTCTCTTAATTGCATTGTAAATATCTGGCTCAGCCTCTTTGCTAAGGTTAATTACTTTTGCATAGCAACCACCCTCAAAGTTGAATACACCATCATCATCCCAACCGTGCTCATCATCACCGATAAGTTCACGTTTTGGATCTGTTGAAAGGGTTGTTTTACCAGTACCTGACAAACCAAAGAAGATAGCAGTCTCACCAGCTTTATTGGTATTTGCAGAACAGTGCATAGAAGCAATACCCTGTAGAGGAAGCAAGTAGTTCATGTAAGAGAACATACCTTTCTTCATCTCACCACCATACCAAGTATTGATGATAACCTGCATTTTCTCAGTTAGGTTGAATACTACAGCAGTCTCTGAATTAAGACCAAGCTCTTTGTAATTCTCAACTTTAGCCTTAGAAGCGTTTAGTACTACAAAATCTGGCTCGCCATAGTTTGCAAGCTCCTCCTCTGTAGGGCGGATGAACATATTTTTAACAAAATGAGCCTGCCATGCAACCTCCATAATGAAACGTACTTTAATTCTAGTATTCTCGTTTGCACCACAGAAAGTATCAACTACATATAGTTTTTTATTTGAAAGCTCATCCTGAGCAATTTTCTTCAACTCAGCCCAAGTCTCTTTGGTAACAGGTTTGTTATCGTTCTTGTACTCCTCAGAAGTCCACCAGATAGTGTCTTTAGAAGTCTCATCCATCACAAAGAATTTATCTTTAGGAGAACGGCCTGTATAAACACCTGTCATAACGTTTACAGCACCAAGCTCAGTCTGCTGACCAATCTCAAATCCCTCAAGACCTGGTTTAGTCTCCTCTGCGTATAATACCTCGTAAGATGGGTTGTAAAGAACCTCAGTTGCGCCGGTAATACCGTACTTGCTCAAATCAATTGTTGACATAATTATCTACTAATTTTTATATAAGTTTATTATTATTTTCCAACTGCAAATATAATCAAAATAGCTGTATTTGCCGCTATAAATACATTCAAAATCTTTGCCAAAAATATTATAATTTTGCACATAAGTAAAAAGTGCAATGATACACCGGATTTTAAAGAAATATTGGGGATACGATACATTCAGGCCCATGCAAGAGGAAATTATCAATTCTGCCCTAAAAGGGAAAGATACTCTTGCACTAATGCCTACAGGTGGGGGAAAATCAATATGCTTTCAGGTTCCGGCTATTGCAACAGATGGAATATGTCTGGTAGTATCACCACTTATAGCTCTTATTAAAGACCAGGTACAAAACCTGAATAACAAAGGAATAAAAGCCCTTGCAGTATATTCGGGAATGACATACCAGCAAATAGACATTGCTCTTGACAATGCAATCTATGGAGATTTCAAATTCCTTTATGTATCTCCAGAAAGGCTGCATACTCCGTTATTCAAGGAGAGGGTAAAAAGGATGCAGATAAACTACCTTGTAGTAGATGAAGCTCATTGTATTTCACAGTGGGGATATGATTTTAGGCCAGCATACCTGGAAATCAAGGAGATTAAATCAATCATCGGGAATATTCCAACTATAGCACTCACAGCAACTGCCACAAAATCAGTTGCTCAGGATATAATGAGGATACTTAATTTTGATGAGCCAAATATAATTTCGTCGGGATTTGAAAGAAAAAACCTTTCATATGTAGTGAGAAATGTTGATGACAAGTTTGGCAACATGCTAAAAGTATGCAACGGAGTACAAGGTACTGGAATTGTATATGTACGGGAAAGAAAAAGATGCGAAGAGATATCCTCTTTTCTACGTCAAAACGGTATATCAGCAGACTTCTACCACGCAGGTTTGAGCAAGGAACTCAGAAATGCAAAACAGGATGCCTGGAAAAAAGATGAAATAAGGGTAATTGTAGCAACAAATGCAT
This sequence comes from Candidatus Egerieisoma sp., assembly GCA_045613465.1. Lineage (GTDB taxonomy): Bacteria > Bacteroidota > Bacteroidia > Bacteroidales > UBA932 > Egerieousia. The sequence continues at coordinate 53,023 of JAZLBB010000091.1, read as the reverse complement.
TTGGTATGGGGATAGACAAGCCAGATGTAAGGTTTGTAGTTCATTATGATCTTCCCGACAGTCTTGAAGCATACTTTCAGGAGGCCGGTAGAGCAGGAAGGGACGGAAACCGCTCATATGCAACCCTATTATGGAACAGTACAGACATTTCACGTCTGCGTCAGATTCACACAATTTCTTATCCCGATATCCAATACATCAAAGAGATATATCAGAAAGTATTCATATACCTGAATATACCTTACGAAGAGGGGAGAGACAGCGTAAGCAAATTCAACCTTGTAGAATTTTCAAAGAAATTTTCGCTCAATTCTGTCTCTGCATATTACGCTATAAAATATCTGCAACAAGAAGGTTATTGGGAACTTACCGACGAACTCGACAACCCATCAAAAATAATGTTCACAGTAGGTAGGGATGAATTGTATAAAGTACAGATAGACAACCCTGAACTTGACAAATTCATAAAATCAATACTACGTTTGTACACTGCATTATTCTCAAGGATAACTCCAATAGATGAGGAATATATTGCCAGATGCACTATGGACTCAGTGGCAGGAGTAAAGGAAAAACTCATACAACTTTCCAGACTCCACATAATAAAATATATTCCAAAAGTAAGAACGCCACTGATAATAATGAATACAGAGAGGTTGGTTGAAGCAAACTTGTACATCTCCCCAAAGAGATATGAAGAAAGAAAAGAGTTGTTCCAAAAAAGAATAGAAAGCATAATATCTTACGTTAAAGGTACTGAAGAATGCAGAAGCCGAACACTTATAGATTACTTTGGTCAAAAAGTTGAAGGTGATTGTACAATATGCGATGTATGCCTTAAGAAGAAAAATTTAGGAAATATTAAAGAGCGTAAAGCTGAAGCTGAAAAGTCTATTATAAGAATGCTTGATGCAAATGGTGGGACCATGACAATTTCAGCAATTGAAACCCAGGCAGCCGACAACAGCCCTTTCTATTTGAATGTATTGAGGGAAATGATAGACAATGGTACAATAGCCATACATGGAGATATATTAAAAAAAATGTAACCTCATGAGGTTACATTTTTTATCAGTATTTCCCACTAACTCTTTCATTACCATCCCTATCTTTATACTTGTATCCTTGTTGATCATACCAATATCCATCACTTTTCCTATCCATTACTATACCAAAATCATCATAGAAACGATCAATGATATAAGGTTCTTCTGAATCTCCTGAAGAATTGTGAAGTGCAAGGAAACTGAAGAAAGATACAAACATGCAGCCCATCAATAATAATCCCGACAAATGTGTAATAAGGATTGATGACACCAACTGCATTGGAATAAGTATGACATTCACCAATAAAATACAAATAAAGAATACAACAAGCTCAATACAGAAAGAGAAGATAAATATGATTTTAAAATCAAAATTCTTGAATATGTGTATAATACGTGCTACGACATAATACAAGAAGAAAAGAGCATAAATGAAGATAGCAACCTTATAGAAAAAATCCGACAATCTGTGAAGAAAAGCAATACCAAAATAGACAAGATAAATACCTAATGATGTACCTGTACAGAACTTGAAAGTAAACTTGTGCCCTATAAATTTGCCAACAGATGCTGTTATACCGGTAATCATAAACACTGTAAGTGCCAATACGGCCAGCAGTATTATCAACCTGAACAGAAAACCGTCTATCTGGGATAAACCGTACTGATGTATATTGAAGGCTACCCATAAGGCAAATGGAGAATAAATCAGTAATGCAAGAATCTGGGCTAACGTTGGAATATCGGTATCAGAAATTGAATAGAATGTTCCAATACCAATAGCAATGACTATAGCAAAAATCCAAAAATTAGTCTTTTTAATAGGAAAACGTTTAAGATAAGCTATCGCAATGGAATCAAACTTTTCATCCAGAGCTGCAACCTTAGGCTGATTATACTTATCTCTCAATACACTGGAATGTGTAATGATTGTAGTATCTGAGACCATATTATGAGGCCTTATATATCCAGATCTTGAACCATGCTCCTGTATATTTACCCGTATCCAATTATTTGACTTCCTTTCAGGATAGAATACTTCATGTCCGGGATTTAGTTTTGACAACAGCTCTGCTCCGGGAATTGTATCTTTATATATATGTAAGACCTTATTGTTTGTAACAATCCTATGCCTTACAACAACCTTATCTTCTGCAGGATTACATGCCGTAAAAAATGATACAGCAAAAATTAAAGAGAAGACAAACCAAATAAATTTAGTTTTCATATATAAGAGAATTAGATTAAAAGGTATTTTAAAAAGCTTTCAATTCATGATATAATCTGTGTACAGGCAATCCCATCACATTATAGAAAGAGCCTTCAATCCCTTTTATAGCCGCATATCCTATCCATTCCTGAACACCATATGCGCCGGCTTTATCATAAGGTTTATAAGTATCAATATAATAATCAACTTCTTCGGGAGAAAGTACACCAAAATGTACATCTGTTGCAACAGTAAAACTTACCTCCTTCTGCAATGATCTTATACATACTCCAGTATATACAGTATGAGTATTATCCTGTAGTTTTAAAGTCATTCTTACCGCATCATCCCTATCTTTTGGCTTTCCCATAATTTCATCATCACAAAGTACCATTGTATCTGCAGTAATGATAATTTCTCCATCTACAATTTCTCTATGAAATCCATGTGACTTACCCTTTGCCATATACTCAGGAACTTGCGGGTAAGGCATGCAATCGGGAATAACCTCCTCAAAAGTATTTTCGGTATCAATTATAAAATCAACACCCAACCCTGCAAGAAGCTCTTTCCTTCGTGGAGAGGCCGAGGCCAAAATCAGTTTTCTTCCCGATAAAATCTGTTGTAACATACTCTGTAATTACTTTTTATCATCCATACCATGACCAAACTTACCTGCATAAAGCTCAGCATTGAACTCCCATTTGCCCTGAATTTTCAGAACCTGCTCTATAAGATCCCTAACACAACCTTTTCCTCCAGGATATGATGAAACAAAATCACAAACATCCTTAACCTCTTGAACTGCATCTGAAGGGCAAACAGCCAATCCGCACTCCTTTAGAATAGGGATATCAGGAATATCATCACCTACAAATGCAACCTCTTTGGGTGAAATTCCACATTTATTGCAAAAATCATAAAAATCAGGAAGTTTATCCCTCGATTTCAAATATATGTGCTCAATTCCAATGCCTTGAAAACGTTTCCTTACAGATTCTGAATAAGCACCAGTAATTATCCCAATATGATAACCGCACAAAAAAGCCCACCTTACACCAAAACCATCTTTAGCATTATGAATACGCAATAGGTCACCATCAGATGCCACAAGAACACTTCCATCTGTAAACACACCATCTACATCAAATGCAAAACCTTTTATATCTTTAAGTTTAGTCTTATAATTGCTCATTGCTGTCGGGATTATATTTCTTAAAAATTTTCTCTGTCAGGAAGTTATATACCTCAAGATGTTCACTGTATTTGTCTTGGGAAAGAACTTGCCTGTGTTTCTCTATTGTATTTGTATCTCCTCTACGGGCTGGTCCTGTCTGCGAAACTATAGGATTGTGCAGAAACGCTTTTCTCACACTCTCTATTGCACTTGGGAGCAAGAAAGTAAAATCCGGACTTGCAATATCATATGCCAAAGAGAGTGAATAGTTTATAATATTAGTAGCAAATATTGCTGCTGTATGAAACTGCAACCTCTTTGCAGAGTCACAAATCTTAAATTCTGCTTTTAAAGAAGAGACCACCCCTGTAAGGATATTCATACCAGAACTGGAATTTGCCTCCAAAAGGAAAGGGACCAATCTGATATCCATATCCTTATGCATACTCAAAGTCATCAGAGGATAAAGTACACCATAATTTGTAAGACCAGAATTCTCCAAAACATCAGAATTTGTTGCACCACTGGTATGAACTGTAAACTGGTCCTTATTGGGAAGCTGTTTAGCTACCTGTCCAATTGCATTATCACTTACAGCAATTACAACCATGTCGCACTCAGGGATTTGAGAGAAATCAGAAGTAACAAACGCTTCACTCCTGGTGCGTTTTAACGCTCTCACAATTTTTTCACCTTTCTCCAAATCTCTGGCACATACACACTCAATACTGTGCCCTGCACCCTGAAGGAACAAAGCCATCCTGAATGCTACATTTCCTGCCCCAACAATACTTATTCTATACATTTTTTGTCCCGACAGGTTTAGAAAGTCCATTTAACGGCCAAAGTAGGGATAATATAGAACTCATCATTCAATCCGTTTGAAGGCCAAACAAGGTTATTGGAAATTTCAAACTCAGTTCCAATACTTACTTTACATTCATCATCAATACCGTTCAATGCATTCAGATGCAACCATAATTGTGGTTCGCTACAGAAAACAAAATTACCATCCACTGCATTATCATGCCACAAATCAGCAAAACCGGAGAATGAGAACATACCATCTGCAAAATGAAGCCCCCAAACGCATGTCATCTGCCAGCTGTGATGGGTACCCACTGGCTGGTTGGCCAGATATTTATACATTGCCTGGAATGAAAGTGTCTTGGAAAAATCCTTATTTGCCCAGTTATATGCAGCACCAACAAGATAAGCGTCATTATAGCTGCCGGCACCCGACAAACCACCGTTATACTCAATATGCAATGCAAGAGGAACATCCTGAAATACAAACTCCCTTGCAAGTTCGGCATACACACTGCCCATTTTGTTGTCCACAAAATCTGCATCTACAAAGAAAAATGTGCTTCCCCATTTGTCGGGAGTAAAATTCTCTATTGTTGCAGTTACTTTTGGACGGTTAGAGAGCTCTTTACCATAAAAAGTATTACCTAAATCTGAGTGCAATTGAAGATTCAATTGACCAAACATTACAGTTGACAAAAGAGTAAACAGAGATATTAAAAACAGTTTTTTCATACGTTAATATTTTTCTGCAAATATAAATAAAAGATTGACTACACTTATCTCAAGAGAACAAATGTTGGACAACATATAGAAACGAGACCAAAAAATTATTGGTAATAATCAAGAGAACGTTAAAAAGTTAAATATCAAAAAAAAGCCTCCTGAAGGGGAGGCCTTTATAGTATCTGTCGGGAAGAAATTAGTTCTCTTCTGCCACGAACTCATCTTTAATTGCAGCAAATGCTGCAAGATCCTCAAGTTTGAAAGATGCAATATATGATGCTCTCTCATTGTTCCATGCCTCGGATTTATTTGTATAAACCTCGGCAGATCTTGCAAATGCATCGTTGCTTTGTGCATCTATGATCAATAGGTATGACATAATGATGTGAGCTGCCATCTCTACAAGTCTTCTGGCATGGAAATCAATATATTCCTCACCTTTACCCTGTACTGCCTCACATGCAGCCTCATATTGTGCTGTCATTGCTACAAGTTTTGCTTTAAGTTGGGCGTACTCCGGCTTAACTTCAATTGCCTCATACTCTTTGATTTTTGCAAGATATGAACCGTTAGTTACATAACGGATAGCAGCTACTGTCTGAAGCTGTGAAGTTCCCTCGTATATGGTAAGGATTCTTGCATCTCTGTAAAGTCTCTCTACAGGATACTCTTTCATAAAACCAGAACCTCCGTGTACCTGAATTGCATCATATGCATTCTGGTTAGCATACTCAGATGACATCATCTTAAGTACTGGAGTGAACATATCGGCATATTTGCTGTATTTTTTGGAATCCTGTCTCTCCTCAGGAGTAAGTTTTCTCTCCTCAGCAATTGCATTGTACGCTTTATAGATATCAACAAATCTAGTTGTTTCGTATAGGATTGCACGAGAAGCCTGAAGTTTTGCCTTCATAACTGCCAACAATTCATAAACTGCAGGGAAGTTGATAATAGCTTTTTTGTACTGAACACGCTCGTGTGCATATTTCAAAGCCTCTCTGTATGCTGCCTCTGACAAACCTACTGACTGAGCCCCTACACCAAGTCTGGCACCGTTCATCAAAGACATCACATATTTGATAAGACCCATTTTTCTGTCACCTACAATTTTAGCAGGAGCATTTTTGAATACAAGCTCAGCAGTAGGGGAACCTTTAATGCCAAGTTTATTCTCAATACGTCTGACAGTTACACCGCCCCATGCTTTATCATAAACAAAATATGAAAGGCCACGACCATCAGTTGTACCCTCCTCAGAACGTGCAAGTACAAGCTTGATTTCAGCGTCTCCATTGGTAATGAAACGTTTTACACCATTAAGGTACCACATCTGCTTCTCCTCGTTCCATGTAGCTTTAAGCATTACAGACTGAAGGTCTGATCCGGCATCAGGTTCTGTAAGGTCCATAGAACATGTGTCACCTTTATTTATTCTTGGAAGGAACTCCTCTTTAATCTCCTTGCTTGCAAACTCATGAATTGTCTCAGCACAATCCTGCAATCCCCAAATATTTGCAAAACCAGCATCCGCACGTGAAACGAGCTCTGCTGCCATTACATAAGGGACCATACTGAAATTTAGTCCACCATACTCTCTTGGAAGGCTCAAACCGTATACACCTGCTTGAGTAAGTGCTTCATGGTTCTGCTGAGTGCCTGCTGCATACGTGATTCTTCCGTTAGCACAAACAGGACCATCATGGTCAACCTGCTCAGCATTAGGGGCAAGAACTTCACCACAAATCTCGCCGATAATCTCCATTACTTTGTCGTAAGAATCTATTGCATCTTCAACATTGGCAGGAGCATAATCATATTTGCCGAAATCCTTGAAATTATCCTCTTTCAATGTTACAATCTTCTCCATTAGGGGATGACTGAACTGGAATTTCAACTCTGAATTGTCTTTATAGAAATTTGCCATATTATTTGCTATGTTTTTTGTAAGATGCAATCATCTTAGGTAATACTTCATTAAGATCTCCAATGATTGAATAGTCAGCAATCTGATGGATAGGTGCGTTAGGATCGTTGTTGATAGAAATGATCATTGACGACTGATCCATACCGGCTGTATGCTGAATCTGGCCGGAAATACCTACAGAAATAAATAGTTTAGGTCTTACAGTCACACCTGTCTGACCAATCTGTCTCTCATGCTCAACAAATCCTGCATCAACTGCAGCACGAGAAGCACCTACCTCTGCACCAAGAACTTTAGCAAGTTCATTAACAAGGGCAAAACCCTCTTTACTTCCTACTCCATAACCTCCAGCTACAATTATCTGAGCTCCTTTAATATCAATTTTTTTCTCCTCAATGTGTCTCTCAATAATCTCAACAGCATAATCAGCATCAGTAAGAATAGAAGCTACATCAATCTTTTTAACAGAACCAGCAACTGGTTGCTCAAGGGCCTCTTTTTTCATAACACCCTCACGTACAGTAGCCATTTGAGGTCTATGCTCAGGATTTACTATAGTTGCAATGATGTTACCGCCGAATGCAGGACGAATCTGATATAAAAGATTATCCCATTTATTACCCTTCGTATCCTGATGATCACCAATTTCAAGAGATGTACAGTCTGCAGTAAGACCACTATGAAGCGCACTTGAAATTCTTGGAGCCAAATCACGGCCTATACATGTAGCGCCAAATAGGGCAATCTGAGGCTGCTCCTGTTTGAATAATGAAATTGCAATAGAAGCATATGGCAGTGTTCTAAAAAATTCAAGCTGTTTATCATCAGCCAAGTGTACAGTTTTTGCACCGTACAGATAAAGTTCATCTTTAAGATTCTCTACATTGTAACCTATAAGTAGCGCCTCTAGGTCACAATTGAGGGTATGTGCTAAAGATCTTGCCTTAGTCATAAGCTCAAGGCTCACATCGCACAATTTTCCGTTGTCTGTTTCACAAAAAACTATAATGTTGTTCATGTCGTTTTCTTTTCAAATTAATACTCTGTTAGCCAATTGTATGATTTGCAAGAAGCTCTGAAATCAAAGAATCAATATCCTCATTTGAAGCTGTAAGTTTCTTTGCCTCTTTAGCCTGAAATACAATATTCTCAACTTTTTTCACTTTAGTAGGTGAGCCTGCCATACCGTAACTTGAATCTTCACCTCCTACATCAGCAGTACCCCACTCAGTAATCTTCAAGTAAGGATAATCTGAAAGAGATAGCAGGTAGTTTGCCCCCTCAGCTGTATCCTCAGTTACAGTTCTTGCATATTTATATTTCATTACCTGTTTTGCATGTCTTGGACGGCATGGTGCAGCAGTTGCATGAACAGTTACAAGACATGGAAGAGTACATGATACAACCTCTACACCTCTCTCTAGTCTTCTCTTAATGACAACTTTACTATCTGAAATTTCAAGAATCTCCTCTGCGTAAGTAACTTGCGGAAGATTAAGTTTTTCAGCTACCTGAGGACCAACCTGAGCAGTATCACCATCAATAGCCTGTCTGCCTGCAAGAATAATATCTGGATTTATTTTTTTGATAGCTTGTGAAAGGGCATACGATGTTGCCAATGTATCGGCACCTGCAAACTTTCTGTCAGTAAGCAATACACCACCATCAGCACCTCTGAACAATCCCTCACGGATAATATCAGCAGCTCTGAAAGGTCCCATTGTTAGCAGAAGAACCTCAGAACCCGGATTCTGATCTTTAATATACAATGCCTGTTCCAAGGCATTCATGTCTTCTGGATTGAAAATAGCCGGTAGGGCAGCTCTGTTTACAGTTCCCTCCGGAGTCATAGCATTTTTACCGACATTCCTGGTGTCTGGCACTTGTTTTGCCAAAACAACAATCTTTATTTTTTTTGTCATAACTCTGTAATCTATGCTTTCTCGTATAGGTTTATAGTTTTATACAAATAGTATTAACAAGCAAATGTACTAATAATTTTATTTAAAATAGAATTTTGCAACACATTTTATTTAATTAACTTTGCGTTCCTAACTGTTTTTCATAAATTTAAAAGTGTAATTATTATCATGGAAATTCCAGCAAAATATAATCCGGCAAACATTGAGGACAAGTGGTACTCATATTGGTTGGAAAATAAATTTTTCCACTCGGAACCAAATGAAAAAGAGGCTTATACAATAGTAATCCCACCACCAAATGTAACTGGAGTACTACATATGGGCCATATGTTGAACAATACAATTCAAGATATTTTGGTCCGCAGAGCAAGAATGAAGGGTAAAAATGCTTGCTGGGTTCCAGGTACAGATCATGCATCAATTGCCACAGAAGCTAAAGTTGTAAAGAGACTGTCTGAGCAGGGCATCAAAAAAAGTGACCTTACCAGAGAGCAGTTTCTAGAGCATGCTTGGGACTGGACAAACGAGCACGGCGGTATTATCCTTAAGCAGTTGCGAAAACTTGGAGCAAGCTGCGATTGGGACAGAACTGCTTTTACAATGGATAAGGAGAGAAGTGATAGCGTAATTAAAGTATTCGTTGATCTGTATAACAAAGGTCTTATTTACCGTGGTTTAAGAATGGTAAACTGGGATCCTAAAGCACAAACTGCTTTGAGCAACGAGGAGGTAATCTACAGAGATGAGAAAAGTAAACTGTACTATTTGAGATATTACGTGGAGGAGAACGCTGGATCAACAGATGGAGAAGAGACAGGTGCAGTTACATTGTCTCCAACAGATCCGTTTGATCCAACTGTAAAACACCAGATTCTACACAGAGATGAGCAGGGAAGAAGATACGCTGTAGTAGCAACCACACGACCTGAAACTATAATGGGTGATACAGCTATGTGTATCAATCCAAAAGACCCTAAAAACACATGGTTGAAAGGTAAAAAGGTTATTGTACCTCTAGTAAACAGAGCAATCCCCGTAATTGAGGACAGATACGTAGAGATTGAGTTTGGTACAGGTTGTCTTAAAGTTACCCCTGCACACGATACCAACGACTATATGCTTGGCAAGGCCCACAATCTTGAGACTATAGACATTTTTAATGCAGATGCAACACTTAGTGAGGCTGCAGGAATGTATGTAGGTATGGACCGTATGGCTGTCCGCAAACAGATTGTAAAAGATCTTGAGGCAGCAGGCCTAATGGAGAAAGTGGAAGACTACCAGAATAAAGTTGGATACTCAGAGCGAAATTCAGACACTGCAGTAGAACCACGCCTTTGTATGCAGTGGTTCTTGAGAATGCAGCACTTTGCTGACATCGCTCTTCCACCAGTAATGAATGATGAACTAAAATTCTACCCTCCAAAATACAAGACAACTTATAACAATTGGCTTGAGAACATCCAGGACTGGTGTATCAGCCGTCAGTTGTGGTGGGGACATAGAATTCCAGCTTATTTCCTTCCTGCATCTGCAGAAGGAGAGGAGAAATTTGTTGTAGCAGAGAATGCTGAGAAAGCATTGGAACTTGCAAAAGCACTCCCTGGCTATGAGAATATAACACTTGAAGAGCTTAAACAGGATGATGATGCATTGGATACATGGTTCTCATCATGGTTGTGGCCACTTTCACTTTTTGGTGGAATCAATAATCCCGACAACGATGAGATAAAATACTACTATCCTACAAGCGACCTTGTAACCGGACCGGATATTATTTTCTTCTGGGTTGCCAGAATGATTATGGCAGGCTATGAGTACAAAGGGGATATGCCGTTCAAGAATGTTTACTTTACAGGTATAGTAAGGGACAAGTTGGGCAGAAAAATGTCAAAATCTTTGGGTAACTCACCAGATCCTCTTGAGCTGATTGCAAAATATGGCGCTGATGCAGTACGTATGGGTATGATGTTGTCTGCACCTGCAGGTAACGACATACTATTTGATGAGGCCCTTTGTGAGCAGGGAAGAAACTTCAATAATAAAATATGGAATGCTTTCCGACTTGTAAGCGGTTGGAACACAGACGAAAATGTTCAGCAGCCTGAAAGTTCTAAAGTTGCAGTTGAGTGGTTTGAAGCAAAACTGGCAAAAACAAGTGCCGAGATAGAGGACTTGTTAGGCAAATACAGACTATCTGAGGCATTGATGGAAGTTTACAAACTGTTCTGGGATGATTTCTGTGCATGGTATCTAGAAATGGTAAAACCAGCATTTGGTGCAGGTATTGATATTGATACATACAAAGCAACTAAATCATTCTTTGATTCGTTGCTTAGAATTCTTCATCCGTTCATGCCATTCATCACTGAGGAACTATGGCAGAACCTTGAAGCTCGTAAAGAGGGTGAGACAATCATGTTCCAGAGCGTTCCTGCAGGAGACTCATATAAGGCAGAGCTTTTGGAGCAGTTTGAAAATGCTTCTCAGATTGTCATGAATGTGAGAAACATCAGACAGAGCAAACAGATATCACCAAAAGAGGCACTTGAAATATTTGCAAAAGCTCCATACAACAGTTCAATGGATGCAGTAATAAAGAAACTTGCAAACATAACAGCTGTAAATGTGGTTGATGCATTTGATGCTCAGGCACAAGGAGTAAACTTTATGGTTAAGACCAGTGAGTTCTTTGTTCCTCTAAACGAACACATCAATGTAGAGGAAGAGGTTGCCAAGATGAAAGCAGAGATTGAGTATTACGAAAAATTCCTAAAACAGGTAAACAGCAAGCTTTCTAACGAGAAGTTTGTAAATAACGCTCCAGAAAATGTTGTTGCTATGGAAAGGAAAAAACAATCTGATGCTACAACCAAACTTGAAAACCTTCATAATAGAATTGCAGCACTTCTAAACAAATAAAGATGCAATCTTATAAAGGATTAACAGACAATCAAGTAACAGAAAATAGAGCCAAATGGGGCTCAAATGACCTGACTCCCCCTAAAAGGGAGAGTTGGGTTGTATTATTATTGGGGAAATTCAACGATCCAATAATAAAGCTGCTACTTTTTGCCACATTACTATCCTTTATCACAGGCTATTTCCATGGATCTGTAGTTGAGAGTCTTGGTATTCTGTTGGCAGTATTTCTTGCTACCTTTCTGGCATTTATAAATGAGCATAAAGCAGGAAAAGAATTTGATATCCTTAACAAGATAAGTGATTCAGCACCTGTAAAAGTATACAGAAATGGCACAATCACCCAGGTTCCCAAGAATGAAATAGTAGTTGGGGATATTGTTGTCCTTACACAAGGTGACGAAATACCTGCAGACGGCAAGCTGATAGATTCAATGGAATTGAGTGTAAACGAAGCATCACTTAACGGAGAATCTGCACCATCTAGAAAAACGCATTTACCTGTAACAGAATTTGCAGGAACATATTCTCCAAATTACGTTTACAGAGGTACAACTGTCTCTGAAGGGGACGGAATAATAGAAGTAACATCTGTTGGAGATTCTACTGAGATAGGTAAGACTGCCCGTCAGGCAGCAGAACTTACAGGTGCAAAAACACCATTGAACAAGCAATTGGACAAGCTTAGCGCTCTAATTGGTAAAATAGGTTTTACCGTAGCAGGCTTAACATTTGCTGCACTTGTAATTAGAGACTACGCAATTGGAGTACTCACTTTTTCCTTTAACGTAGAAAACCTTACATTACTGCTGAGTTTCTTTATGATTGCCGTTACTCTAATTGTAGTGGCAGTACCTGAAGGACTTGCAATGAGTGTAACCTTAAGCCTTGCATACAGTATGCGTAAAATGACTGCAGGCAACACTCTTGTTAGAAAAATGCATGCTTGCGAGACTATGGGAGCTACAACAGTTATCTGTACAGACAAAACAGGTACACTTACCCAAAACAAAATGCAGGTACAGCATTTTGAAGGAGAATGCAATAAGGATTTTGCATGTGAAGCTGCATTAAATTCTACTGCATTACTGGAAAAAGATGCCAACGGTAATCTTTCACCTGTTGGTAATCCTACAGAGGGTGCATTGCTTCTATATCTTGCATCGAACGGATACGATTACAACAGTATAAGGGGTGAATATAAAACGGTCAAAAGACTTCCTTTCAGCACTGAAAGAAAATACATGGCAACAATTGTTGATTTTAATTATCCCGACAAACTGACTCTTATGATTAAGGGTGCACCGGAGATAATATTTTCCAAATGTGCCAATCTGGAAATACAGAAAGAACTTGAAAAAGTAAAGGAATACCAGCAGAAAGGAATGCGCTCACTTGCATTTGCAAAAGTAGATATCCCCCTTTTGGATGCGGATAAAGATATGATAAACCTTGTAGAAAGGAACGAATTCAACTACACAGGTTTTGTAGCAATTGCAGACCCAATTAGGGAGGATGTACCTGCAGCAATGCAGCAGTGCCTGGGAGCAGGTATAGCAGTAAAAATAGTAACAGGCGACACATCCCTTACGGCAATAGAAATAGCACGACAGGCTGGACTTTGGAACAGCACTGACACAATAGAGAAGAATCATATTACAGGAACAGATTTTGCCAAACTCAATGACAAAGCTGCAATGGAAGCGGGACTAAACATTAAAGTAATGTCACGTGCAAGACCTGCGGACAAGATGCGCCTTGTAAGATTGCTTCAGGAGAGCGGACAAGTTGTATCTGTAACGGGAGATGGTACAAACGACGCTCCAGCACTTAACTATGCAGATGTAGGTCTGGCAATGGGTACTGGTACTGCAGTAGCCAAGGAAGCCAGCGATATTATACTTCTTGACGACTCATTTGCAAGCGTTACAACTGCTGTCAGATGGGGCCGTTCAATATACCTGAACATTCAGAAGTTTATACAGTTTCAGCTAACAATAAACGTGGTAGCACTTTTTACTGCGCTGATTGGTCCGTTTATAGGTATTGAATTCCCTCTTACAGTAACACAGATGTTGTGGGTAAACCTTATAATGGATACATTCGCTGCACTCGCATTGGCCACTGAGCCATCTTACAAAGATGTAATGAACAAAAAGCCTAGGGGAATAAATGACTTCATTATAACCAAAAGAATGATGTACAATATTTTTGGAACAGGAGTATTCTTCCTGGCTATTCTTCTGGGAATTCTTGTATGGATGAACAGGGATGGTGAAGTTTCAGTATACGAACTCTCAGTATTCTTTACTATCTTTGTAATGATGCAGTTCTGGAATATGTTCAATGCAAGGACCCTTGGAGGTAACAATTCTGCCTTCCACAAACTAAAAGAGAACAGAAGTTTCCTTACAATTGGAGCACTTATTGTAGTATTGCAGATTATAATTGTACAGTTTGGTGGAGGATTTTTCAGGACTGAACCTTTATCAATGAGAGACTGGATACTTATTCTGTCGGGAACATCAATTGTACTTTGGGCAGGAGAAATTAAGAGATTAGTAGCCAGAAGAAAAAATTGAAATTATGATCAAGACTGAGTGTACACTGGATATAAGATATTATGAGACAGACCTTATGGGAATTGTCCATCATTCCAACTATATCAGATATTTTGAATATGGAAGGATAAAGATGTTGGAAGAGATAGGACTCCCGATAAGTGAAATAGAGAGGAGGGGAGTAATGCTTCCTGTAGTTTCAACATTCTGTACATATAAAACTCCATCGAGAATGGGAGATACCATCAGGATAATCTCTAGTGTTGAGAATATGCCTATGGCTAAAATGAAAATAAAGACAACAATAATTAAAGAGAGTACCCAAAACCCACTTACTCCACAAGAAGAGATTGGTGCAGTTGTTGCAGAAGGTGAGGTGGTTATTGGATTTATAAAAGCAGACACCAGACGCCCTTGCAGGGTTCCTGATTATGCTGCTCAAATAATGGAAAAATATTTTTAACACATAAAGGAAATGAGAAATTTGCTATTGTTCGGCAGCTTTGGCGCCGGTGAGATTGTAATAATTGCGCTAATAGTACTATTGCTTTTTGGAGGTAAAAAAATTCCTGAGCTAATGAAAGGTATAGGCAAAGGTGTAAGAAGCTTTAAAGATGGCGTAAAAGGAATTGAGGAGGAGATTAACGCCGACGTTACAAAAACAGAGAATAAAGAGGAGAAATAGTAATTGGGCGAGCAGGAAATGACATTTTGGGAGCACCTTGACGAACTTCGCAAGGTGCTGTTCCGTTCTGCTATAGTTATTGTGGCTTTAATGGCCGGAATATTTATGGCAAAGGATTTTGTGTTCAATACCATAGTGTTTGCACCTATAAATTCAGATTTCGCACTATATAAAGCCATTGATAAAATATTGTCGTTGGCAGGAATGCCTGCACTACCTGAATTCAAGCTCAGCCTTATTAACATTGATCTTTCGGCACAATTCTTCATACATATTAGCACCACATTCTATTTTGCACTTGTGCTTTCAGTTCCATTTATTGTATATCAATTATGGAAATTTGTAAGTCCGGCATTGTATGAGAATGAAAAAAGGGCAGCAAGGGTTGCATTTGCATTCGCAGGTGTTCTGTTTTTAATGGGAGTATTGGTAGGTTATTACCTTATTTTTCCACTAACACTCAGGTTCTTAGGTACATATCAGGTAAGTGCGGAGGTTGCAAACCAAATTTCGCTGCAATCTTACATTTCTATGTTCACCTGGCTCATACTTATAATGGGTGTGGTATTTGAAATGCCTTCTTTGGCGGTAATACTCTCAAAAATAGGAATACTTACAAAGAGCTTCCTGAAAAAATACCGTAGACATGCATTTGTTATAATGCTTGTACTTGCAGCATTCATCACTCCAAGCGGTGATCCATTCACTTTAATGGCAGTAGGTTTGCCCCTTTACGGATTATATGAACTAAGCATTTTGGTTTGCCGTGATATCGATAAATAATGTAAATGTATCATTCGGCGGTTTTACATTGCTCAATGATATCAATTTTCATATAACAGACAACGACAGGATTGGACTTGTCGGGAAGAATGGAGCAGGAAAATCTACCTTGCTCAAACTTATTTTGGGGATAAACACCCCTACAGGGGGAAAGGTTATGGTTCCTCCCGGGCTCACCATTGGATACCTGCCTCAGCAAATGGAGCATGCAAAGGACAAAAGTGTAATTGACGAAGCCCTAACTGCATTCAACGAGCTGTTTGCACTGCATGAAAAAATAGAAAAAATAAACATTGAACTTGGTGAGCGGTCTGATTATGATTCATCAGGTTATAACAACCTTATTGTAAAGCTAAACGAGTATAATGACCGTGTAGCAATACTTGAGGCAGAACCGGTACGTTCACAGGCCGAGAAAGTTCTTGTTGGCCTTGGATTCAAAAGGGAAGACCTTGAGAGAGCTACATCAACATTCAGTCAGGGTTGGAATATGCGTATTGAGTTGGCAAAGGTACTTCTACGCAAACCTGATGTGCTACTTTTGGATGAGCCTACAAACCACCTGGATATTGAGTCAATTGAATGGTTTGAAGATTACTTGAAGAATTTTCCGGGTGCAATAGTACTTATCTCTCACGACCGTAAATTTCTGGATAATATAACCAAGCGTACAGTAGAGATAATGCTTGGTAAAATATATGATTATAAGGTTCCTTACTCAAAATACAAAGAACTCAGGGCAGAGAGGATGCAGCAGCAGCTTGCAGCCTACGAAAACCAGCAGAAAATGATTGAGAAGACCGAGGAATTCATTGAGCGTTTCCGCTACAAGGCAACAAAGAGCAATCAGGTACAAAGCAGAATAAAACAGCTAGACAAACTTGAAAGAATAGAGGTTGACATAGAGGATAAAAGTGCATTAAGTGTGAAATTCCCACCTGCACCACGTAGTGGACAGATTGTTTTCAGTGCAAAGAACGCCACAATAGGTTACGGCAAAAAAGTGATTATTGATGGTGTAAACATATCTATAGAGAGGGGAGAAAAGATTGCTTTTGTAGGAAGGAACGGAGAGGGAAAGACAACCCTTATGAGAATTATAACCAAAGAGCTTTTCCCGATAGATGGAGAAGCAGGACTTGGATACAATGTAGATATGGGTTACTTTGCCCAGAACCAGGAGGATGTCCTTGACAAAAATGACACAGTATTTGATACACTGGACAAAATAGCTGTAGGGGATATCCGCACAAAATTGAGGGATATTCTTGGTGCATTTCTGTTCAGAGGAGAAGATATAGACAAGAAAGTTGCAGTTCTTAGCGGAGGTGAGCGTGCACGTCTGGCAATGGCAAAACTTATGTTAAAGCCACACAACCTTTTAGCACTGGATGAGCCTACGAACCATATGGACCTTATCTCTAAGGATATCCTCAAACAAGCGCTACAGGCTTATGATGGTACTCTTGTTATTGTGTCACATGACCGCGACTTCCTTGATGGTCTGGTAGACAAAATCTACGAATTCAAAGATGGTAAGGTTAAGGAACATCTTGGAGGAGTACAGGACTTTCTTGCAAGAAAGAGACTTGAAAACCTAAGTGAGCTGGAGAGAAAAGCACCTGTATCAACAGCTGCAACACCAGCTGCAACTGCAGCTCAAGCAACAAAAGCTGATGCTCAACTCACTTATCAGCAAATGAAAGAGATAGAGAGGGAAAAGAGCAGACTTAAAAAGAAAATACAGCAATGTGAAGCCAGAATTGAGGAGTTGGAGGGGATAATAGCCCAGTTGGAAGAGGAGTTGGGAAATGTTACTGCTCCCGACAAGATTCTTGAGCTTACAGCAAAATATGAAACAGCCAAAAATGAACTTGACCAGAAAATGGAAGAGTGGGCTGAATTAAGTGAATAAAACAGTTATAAGATATGGAACAGAAGACCAACTACTTATTTGGAATGCATCCTGTTTTTGAGGCAATCTCTGCAGGAAAGAACATTGAGAAAGTGTTATTAAAAAAGGGACTTACTGGAGAGCAGTTTCAGCAGTTATTTTCACTGCTACAGGAGAAACAAATAGCATTTCAGTTTGTTCCTGCCGAGAAGCTTGACAAGATTACCCGCGCCAGACATCAGGGTGTGATTGCAATGATACCGTCGGTAGAGTACGTCAGCCTTGAAGAGGCAGTTGAAAAAGCCTTTGCAAAAAAAGATAACCCACTGTTCCTGATGCTTGACGGAGTAAGTGACGTAAGAAACTTTGGAGCAATTGCCAGAAGTGCTGAATGTGCAGGTGTTGATTGTATCATTCTCCCTGCAAAAGGTGGTGCGTCAATTACACCAGATGCTATAAAGACATCTGCCGGTGCACTATTGAGAATTGATGTATGTAAAGTGCCAAACCTTAAGACAGCAGTATTTTACCTTCTTCAGAGCGATGTTCAGCTTGTTACAGCAACAGAGAAAGCAGAAGGATACCTATATGATGTAGACCTTACCGGCCCAACTGCAATTGTAATGGGTGCTGAGGATAAAGGTATCTCAGATGCAGTACGCAAACTTGCTACTGCTGAGGCTAAGATTCCAATGGCAGGAAGCATAGGATCATTGAACGTTTCAGCTGCAGCTTCTGTAATCCTTTACGAAGCTGTACGACAGAGAATAACTAAATAAACATAAAGCCTGCCCCCAGGAGGGGTTATCCTTCGGTAATAAGTTTTTAATTATCTTCTAAATTCCGCACAGATGATTGCTGTGGCAATGGCTACGTTAAGCGATTCTGATGTTTGAGAATCAGCAGGGTAGGGTGGAATAAGAAGTTTGTTGTCAATCAGGGCTTCAAGTTGTGGTGAGATCCCAAAAGATTCACTTCCCATAACTATGAGGCCTTGCTTTTTATCTGAATGAAGGTTCTCATATAGATTCTTTCCATCAAGGAAGGTGCCGTAAACAGGCTTCCCTGCCGCAAGAAACTTCCGGCAAACCTCTTGAAGATCTGTATAGATAACCTGTTTGCGGAAAATTGCGCCCATCGTTGCCTGAACAACTTTAGGATTGTACACTTCAACCGAACCTGGGCTGGCAAATATGGCATCGATACCAAACCAGTCTGCAATGCGGATAATAGTCCCCAAGTTTCCAGGATCCTTAACTCCGTCCAATGCCAGGAACAAAGATTTTCTTCCCGATAAACTTTCTTCTCCAGAAATGGACTTGAGAATACTGTCGGGAGAAATACTTGGTTTCTCAATCACCGCCAGTACTGGTGAAGGGGTATTCAGACAGGTAATTCTCTCCATTGCCTCACGACCAATTTCCTTCTCATGATATACCTCTTTTACATTATATCCCGATTTAAGTGCCTCCTCTACAATCTTTTCCCCTTCAGCTATGAAAAGTCCATGCTCATCCCTGAATTTTTTCTGTGAAAGCGAACGTATGAATTTAATTTTATTTGCAGAAAGTACCGCCATAATGAGTTCTTGTTTTTACAAATATATCTATTTAAATCCTGAGATTTAAACAAAAACACTAAATTTGTGTAAATTAAATAGTAATGTTGCCAAAACTGAAGAAATATATATTCCTGGTCTTGATAATGACACTGGCTGGATGCTCCACAACAAAAGTTATTCCCTCTGGAGAATCCCGTTTGGTGGATAATGAAATAAAGATTCTGAATTCAAAAGAATATCAAACATCTGGTCTTGCTCCATATATCAAACAAAAGCCTAATACATCCATCATCTTTGGATGGAATCCATTTTTGAGCATTTGGAACTGGAGCAACGGAAAAGATAAAGGTTGGGACAGATTTGTACACAAACTTGGTCAGGAACCTGTAATTTTTGAGAAATCACTTGTAGCTGATTCCCGTACAAACATTCTGAATCACTTGAATTATCAAGGTTACTACAACTCCAGTGTAAGAGACTCTATTGTTACAAAAAGGAAAAAAACAACTGTTTACTATAAAATAAATTTAGGCAAACAATATATTATTGACTCAATATCATACAATATTGATTGCAAGGACCTTGCTCAGTCATTCTACAATGATTCGCTGCAGAATGTAATTAAAAAGAACACTCCATTGTCGGAAGAGTATCTTAACAGCACATCAGAAGAAATAGCATCCCAACTGAGAAATGACGGATATTTTGGATTTACCAAGAACTATCTGTTTTTTACCGCTGATACTCTATCGGGAAATGGGAAAGCCTCATTAAAGGTAGATATAAAGAATTACTCCAGAAATGAACAGCCAAAAGACGCAAAGCCTCATAGGATATTCAAATATGGTGATGTAACCATACAGCCTATAAGAAAGCCGTCTAATCCACTTGTATATTCATTTGTAGGGGACTCTGTAATAGCTGTACCATCAATGAATCTGTATACAGCAACAGACTCCACCATGTACAGAGGACTTAAAATCAAGTACAGAAACAATCTGTTACTCAGAAAAAGAGTTCTAAGCAGAATGAATTTTGTTGAACCTGGAGAAAGATATAGCGAGGAGGAAGTAGCCAGAACTTACTCCCGATTCTCAAATCTAAATCTTTTCAGCAGTGTAAACATACAAATGGACCCAATAGACTCCAACACTGTCAACTGTACAATGAAACTTACTGCATCCGAACTGCAGGGATATAAACTAGGTTTGGAAAGCTCATTGAATTCAACAGGGTTATACAGTATATCGCCATCGGTATCCTATTATCACAAAAACCTTTTCAGAGGTGCTGAGCTGTTCAGTATAAGTTTGATGGGAGATTTTCAATTTGGATTCAACAGTAACAAAAGGGCAAGTGAATTTGGTGCTGCAACTTCATTGAGCACACCAAATTTCCTTCTTCTTCCCGACAAAATATTCAAATCCACAAATATACCACGCACAGAATTTGCAATATCATATAACTTCCAGCAAAGACCGGAATATACCAGAAATATACTTTCAGGAAGTTATAGCTATGTATGGAACAGAAAAGATAAATTTTTCTTTAAGATATCTCCAATCCAATTGAGCATAGTAAAACTGTATAACCTTAAATCTGATTTTTACGAAAGTCTAAATGACCCATTCCTAATAAATTCATATCAGGACCACTTTGATCTTGGATTAGGAACAAATTTCTACTATACTACAGATGCATCTCCGAGGCCAAGACACAGCTACTTTTATATGAGGTGGCAGAATGACCTGTCGGGAAACTTATTGAGTCTGTTCAATTCATCAATGCCTAAAAATGCAAATGGAGAAAGATTGATCTGGGAATCTCCATACTCCCAATATTACAGAACTGAGGTTACAACCGTATACACATGGAAACTTGGTAAGAAAGAAAACCACTCAATAGCAACAAGATTTCTTGCAGGTTTTGGAGTTGGTTACGGCAACTCTGTATCACTTCCATTTGAGAAACTTTTCTGGGCCGGTGGTGCTTACAGTTTAAGAGGCTGGCAAGCAAGAACAGTGGGTCCTGGATACGCACCAGTTGACAAAACATTTACAATTCCAAACCAGACAGGAGATATGAGACTGGAAGCAAACATAGAGTACCGTTTCCCATTATTCTGGAATTTTGAAGGAGCTCTGTTTATGGATGCCGGTAACGTATGGAACATTAAAGATAACTCAAATTCAGAAGAGACTCGTGAAGGTCTGTTTGAATTCAACAACTTCTATAAACATATAGCTGCCGACTGGGGTGCCGGATTGAGACTAGATTTAAGTTTTGTAATATTACGTCTCGATATGGGTATTAAACTTTATGAACCTTCAAAAAATGATTGGAAAGGTCCAAAAAGTATGCTCAAGAAAGGAAATTACGGATTGCAGTTTGGAGTTGGATATCCATTCTAAAACAATATATAAAGAGATTAAAAAGAAAAAGAAGGTGACTATAGTCACCTTCTTTAATGTATATCTGCAAAGAGTTTATTTGGCAAAGCTCACAGATCTGGTTTCTCTGATAACAGTAATCTTAACCTGTCCAGGGTAAACCATCTCGTCCTGAATCTTCTTGGCAATCTCAATTGAAAGCTGCTCAGCCTGCTGGTCAGTTACCTGCTCACTTCCAACAATTACTCTCAACTCTCTACCTGCTTGAATAGCATAAGTCTTAGTAACTCCTGGATAAGATAGTGCAATGTTCTCCATATCCTGAAGTCTCTTGATGTAAGACTCAATAACCTCACGTCTTGCACCCGGTCTTGCACCTGAGATGGCATCACCTACCAATACAAGTGGAGATAGGAGAGAAGTCATCTCAACCTCCTCGTGGTGAGCTCCAATTGCATTACAAATCTCTGGTTTCTCTTTATATTTCTCAGCCAGTTTCATACCAAGAATAGCATGTGGAAGCTCAGGATCTTCATCTGAAACTTTACCAATATCATGCAATAAACCAGCTCTCTTGGCAGCTTTAGGGTTCAATCCCAGCTCAGATGCCATAATAGAACAGATATTTGCAACCTCTCTTGCATGCTGCAATAGGTTCTGACCATAAGAAGAACGGTATTTCATTCTACCAATAAGCTTGATAAGCTCAATATGAAGGCCATGAATACCCAAATCAATACAAGTTCTCTTACCTGTCTCAAGAATCTCTTCCTCAAGCTGTTTCTGAACTTTAGCAACAACCTCCTCAATTCTTGCAGGGTGGATACGGCCGTCTGTTACAAGCTGATGAAGAGCAAGTCTTGCAACCTCTCTTCTTACAGGATCAAAAGCTGAAAGAAGTATTGCCTCAGGGGTATCATCAACCACAATCTCAACGCCTGTAGCGGCCTCCAAAGCACGAATATTTCTTCCCTCTCTACCGATGATTCTACCTTTAATCTCATCCGACTCAATATGGAATACTGTAACCGCATTCTCAATTGCAGTCTCAGGAGCAGTTCTCTGAATGGTATTGATTACAATTCTTTTTGCCTCTTTAGAAGCAGTTAGCCTTGCCTCATCCATAACGTCATTGATATAAGACATGGCCTGAGTTCTTGCCTCATCTTTCATGGTCTCAACAAGCTGAGCTTTAGCCTCAGCAGCAGTAAGACCTGCAATGTTCTCAATCTTCTCAATAGCTTCCTGTTTAAGTTTCTCGTACTCCTCACTCTTCTTGTTGACAATCTCAACCTGGTTTTTAAGGTTTTCTTTAATCAAATCAACCTCTTTCTGTTTTTTAACAAGATCCTGGTTCTGCTGATTAACAACAATCTCTTTCTGCTTAACTTTATTTTCAAGCTGTTGAATCTGGTTGTTCTTCTCATTTATAAACTGTTCGTGCTCACTTTTAAGCTGCAAGAACTTCTCCTTAGCCTGAAAGATCTTCTCCTTCTTGATGTTCTCTCCCTCAGTCTCTGCTTCTTTGAGGATCTGTGCCTTTTTCTTTTTCAACACAACATTGTTTACGACAAAATATGCTGTAAAGAATCCCGCGATAGCTCCACAAAGTGATAAAATCACAATTGTCATAGTTTCCATCTCTACTCTCTTTTATCTAAAATTATTTATAATGTATTTAAGTTTAAGTTCACGTTTAAGCACAATAAAAGCCGCTGGACCAGCTGTTTTCAGAAAAATCTTAAAAAGTAAGATTTGAGCTCCAATTGTAGTCGCAAACTTCCAACGTCCCGATAAACGGAATCCCCCGAAGGGTCACCTAGGCCTGTTTTTGTCTGTTGGTCACTCGGTTCTGTAAATAGTGTTGATTTTCGCAAAGAGCTATGATCCAACGGCTAAAATATATGTAACCGATTAAAGTATGTCAATATTTGTCTGTAGAGGCAATATATTCATCCAATTGCCTATCCAAAACCTTAAGGTCTTCTACTAAATTGTCAAGTTCCTTATTTTGTTCTAACTTAACTAATTTAACTGCAAACTGCAGTACCGACATTGATAATGCGTCCTGAACATCCCTGTCCTTGAACTTGCTTTTATAGAACTCCACCATATCTCTAATCTTTCCCACAGCAATACGCATACTTTCTTCTTCCGACGGGTGGATTGTCAGCGGATATTGCCTTTCAGCAATTGTAATCTTTATCCTCTGTTTCTCTTCTTCCATTATCAGTCATTTAACATTGATATACACTTATCAATCTCCTTCACAATCTTCCCAATCCTCTTTTTAGCCTCCTTCACATCATCTGAAGATGCAGTAAAAACGTCCGCTAACTGCATCTGCTCAACTTTCTGCTCCAAATCCTTTATTCTGCTATTCTTCAGTTCTAACTCTTCCAAAACTTTCTGCAACTGTTCCTTCAATGAAATATTCTCAGACAGCGCCAATTCATATTTGGAAATAATTTGCTCAATATGTCCTTTGAGCTTTCCAACCACTATTTGAGTTTCAGTTCCCATTTTAAAACAATTGCGAGAACAAATATAACAATATTTATACAAAAAAGAAACAAGAGGATGACTTTTGGCCATCCTCTTGAATAATAAATATAAGCTATACCCTATAAAGTATTGACATCAACTACTTTATTCATTCCAACTGTAATTGCATTCTCATTCATTGGAATAAGATGGTGGTGTCTTTCAGGAAGAGACTTTTTAAGTCCCTTAACAACACTTTCCATGCTGACTACAGGTTTCTTTTTAAGGAATGCTCCAAGCACAATCATATTGAATGCTTTAAGATTGCCCATCAATGCACTCTCTTCTGCAGCTTCTATAGTACAAATATTGATATCTTTTCTCTCAGGATGTCTGGTTATACCATTAGGATCATAAATAAGCAATCCACCAGGTTTTACATAACTCTCAAATTTATCCATAGACTGCTGGTTAAGGACAATAAGAGTATCACATTTACCCAAAATAGGGGATCCAATCTTCTTTTCACTTAATATTACAGTAACATTGGCTGTACCACCGCGCATCTCCGGACCATAAGAAGGCATCCAGCTAACCTCCATATCCTGCATAATTCCGGAATAGGCAAGAATTTTACCCATTGATAAAACTCCCTGTCCGCCAAAACCTGCTATAATCAATTCTTCTTTCATTTCTCTAGAATTTTAATTTTAACAACACTACCTGTCTTTCATATCTCCAAGAGGATAGAATGGGAACATATTCTCTTCCATCCACTTGTTTGCCTGTACAGGTGTAAGTTTCCATCCGGAATTACAAGTACCCACTACCTCAACAAAAGAGGTTCCTTTCTCCATCATTGAGTTTTCAAAAGCTTTTCTGATGGCTTTTTTAAGTTTACGTACAGCAGCAGGGTTTTGAGCCGACTGACGTGTAACATAACAGGTACCCTCCAACTGAGCAAGAAGCTCAGTAATCTTTAAAGGATAACCATTAAGTTTGGCATCCCTTCCATATGGAGTTGTTGCAGTTTTCTGACCAAGCAGTGTAGTAGGGGCCATCTGACCTCCTGTCATACCATAAATTGCATTATTGATAAAAATGATAACTATATTCTCACCCCTGTTGCATGCATGCATTACCTCTGCTGTTCCAATTGATGCAAGGTCTCCATCTCCCTGATAAGTGAATACATATTTGTCGGGATTAAGACGTTTTGCTGCAGTTGCCAATGCAGGTGCTCTACCATGTGCAGCCTGCTGCCAATCAATATCAATGTAATTATATGCAAGTACTGCACATCCTACAGGTGAAACTCCCATTGCTTTATCCTGAATTCCCATCTCATCAATCACCTCCGCAATAACTTTGTGTACTACACCATGTGAACATCCGGGACAATAGTGCATTACAGCATCTGTAAGAATAGGAGTTTTGGCATATACCATATTCTCCGGTCTGATAATATCCTTTATATCCATAACTCTCTATTTATTGAATGATTTTACAAAAACTTCCAATACTTCTTCTGGTGCAGGGATAATTCCACCCATCTTACCAAAGAATTCAACAGGGACCTTACCGTTAACAGCAAGTCTCACATCCTCTACCATCTGACCTGCACTCATCTCAACTGTAAGGATACCTTTCAACTGAGGCACAAGTTCCTGAATCTGTTTAGTAGGGTAAGGGAACAAAGTTATTGGTCTTAGCAAACCAACCTTATAGCCAGCTTCTCTTGCCTGATCTACAACAGCCTCACAAATTCGAGACATACTGCCATAAGCTACAAACAGATACTCGGCATCCTCTGTCATATATGTTGAATAACGCACCTCATTTTCTTCAATTACTTTATATTTTTCCTGAAGTTCGATATTAACCCGTTCCTGAACATGAGGATCAAGTGCCAATGAGGTAATTACATTTTTATTCCTGTCAGATGTCTTGCCTGTAAGAGCCCAAGGGCATTGCTCTATAACCTCCTGTTGGGTTCTTCTTGGTTTCATCTCACCAAGCTCGACTTTCTCCATCATCTGACCTATAACACCATCAGAAAGGATCATGGCAGGAGTACGGTACTTAAATGCAAGATCGAAGCCCAAACCTACAAAATCATACATATCCTGAGCCGATGCTGGAGCAAGGACAATCATTTTGTAATCTCCATGTCCACCACCTTTAACAGCCTGGAAATAATCAGACTGACTTGGCTGTATTGTTCCAAGTCCCGGACCTCCACGCATTACATTTACAACAAGACAAGGCAACTGTGCACCTGCAAGGTAGCTCAAACCTTCAGCCATAAGGCTTATACCCAAGCTACTTGATGAAGTCATCACCTTTTTGCCTGTAGCAGCACCTCCATAAACCATATTGATGGAAGAGGTTTCACTTTCGGCCTGTAACACTACCATTCCGGTTGTTTCCCAAGGCTTCTCTTCCATAAGTGTCTCCATAACCTCAGATTGTGGAGTGATAGGGTAGCCGAAATAGCCATCTGCACCACAACGGATAGCTCCGTGTGCAATAGCCTCGTTACCCTTCATTAGTATCTTTTCAGCCATATCCTTAATTTTTATATTTTTACTCTATAAACTGTAATTACTGCATCGGGACAAACTGTTGCACAGTTAGAACATCCGATACAAGCATCAGGGTTCTCCATATATGCATAGTTATAACCCTTGCCATTCACCTGTTTTGACAATGCAATTGTCTGAGTAGGACAGTTTGCAATGCAGACACTGCAACCTTTGCATTTTTCTGTATCTACTACAATAGCTCCTTTAACTGCCATAATATTTGAATTTAACTATTTATTATTTATTTAAAAAGAAGCCAAAGCCTCTTGCTATACCTTCTATTGTGGCATCCCAACGTATTATAATGCCAATGATCAACAAAACGCACAATACAACCATGCTTTTTCCTGATGGTGTAAGATCTCTATACCATTGTGCTAATTTAGCAAAATTATTTTTCATTTCCGTTATCTATCCTTATTCTTGCATCAACTGCAATCAAATTTACACTATTTCCCAATAGAGGGTTAATATCCATCTCCTGAATTTGAGGGAAGAAATGGCACAATGTTGATACTCTTGAAACCATTTCTGCAAATATAAGTTCATTTACCCCCTCTTTACCACGCAACCCTTTAATAATTCCGTATCCACGGAGTTTTTTAATCATCTTAGTGGCATATTCTGTAGAGAAAGGGGCCAAACCTGTAGAAACATCCTTAATTGCCTCTACAAAAATACCACCCAAGCCACACATGACCAAAGCACCAAATCCACCTTCACGTTTGGCGCCAATAAATACCTCTGTACCTGAAATCATAGGTTGCACCAGTATCCCGACAGTTTCAGGAATATCCATCATCCTATTGAATTCTTTCTTCAAAGTATCCTCATCGGCAACACCAAGGACAACTCCACCAACATCAGATTTATGCACAGGCCCCACAACTTTCATAGCTACAGGAAAACCAGCCATATGTGCTGCTTTTACAGCCTCATCCTCAGATACAACTGTAAACTCCTTAACTCTATTTATTCCTGCCGCATCAAGAATCTGCTGCACCTGTATTGGTTGAAGATACCCATCGGGAGAAGAATCAATAATATTGCGTATTGTTTCAACTTCTATATTAGGGTAAAGGGTATCTTCGTATGAGCTCTCCAATGCTTTCTGCATATTAACAAATGCCTTACCAAATGCACATTCATCTGTAAAGCAGATTCCTCCATTTTTCCTGAACATCTCTATACCTTCTTGCGCGTTTACAACAGAAGTTAGAATAGGATAAATAGGTTTAGGAGAGTCTTTCATTTTCTCCAAAATAAAGCTGTACACATCTGAAACGTCTACAAGACCAGGACTTCCAAAAATTACAGCTATTGCATCAACCTGATTAAAATCATTGTTGCATGCATCAATTATATGCCCCAGCTGCTCTTTTGTTCCTGTAGCAAGAAAATCAATTGGGTTTGCAACAGATGATCCATGATACAGTTTACCTAAAAGCTCATCAGCTTTATCACCATGCAGATGAGGGATATTTATCCCATTGCTACTAAGGACATCAGTAAGCATTACAGCTGGTCCTCCAGCATGTGTTACAATTGCAATATTGTTTCCGCCAGGTGCAGGAAGTGAAAATATTGATGCCATATCTATCAACTCTGTACGGTTGTACACACGCACAATTCCTGCTTTGGCAAACAAAGCATCAACAGCCAAATCAGGTGAGGCCAAAGCCCCTGTATGAGAAGATGCAGCACGACTTCCGGCATCGCTATAGCCAGCTTTAATTGCTGAGATTTTTACCCCCTTTTTTATCAGCGATCTGGCATGCCTGTAAAGTTTCTCAGGATTGTTTATACTCTCAATATAAAGTAGTTTTACAGGTGAACTTTCACCAGGAATATAATTAAGATCCAAATACTCCAAACAATCCTCAACTCCAATCTGAGCACTGTTTCCTACAGAAAAGACATGAGAGAATTTCAATCCACGTTTGGCAGCCTCTTCCATTATGAAAACAACTGTAGCTCCAGAACCTGAAATGATATCTATTCCTTTAGGGGAAAGGTTACTTACAGGCTTGGTAAAAACTCCAGCATAATGGTTGGTAATGATTCCTATGCAATTCGGGCCAATTAAAGATGCACCATATTTATTTACTGTTTCCACAATCTCTTGTTCAAGCAAAGCCCCTTGGTGGCCATCTTCGTGAAAACCTGCAGAAAAAATAATTACAGCTTTACAACCTTTTTCAGCACACAATATCTCAACTGTAGAAGGGCACATCTGGGCAGGTATAGCCAATATTGCACAATCAACCTGAGGTAAATCCATTACGCTTTTATATGCAGGAATACCCTGAACAACGTTGTTTTTAGGATTAACAACATACAAATCCCCTTTAAAACCTGTCTCTATCAAGTTTTTAAGTGCATTTCCACCCGGTTTTGCAGAATCATCAGATCCACCTACAACAACAATGCTTCTGGGATTTATAAGCTCTTTAGTAATCATTTTTAAGAATTATCGTTATAATTGATAACAAATATAAATAAAAATACGTTAAAATTTATCTTTTTACACTAAAAAGAAATATATAACTTTGAAAATAATAAGAAGAAACATTATGAGATACTATATAGTTGACGCATTTGCACAAAAGCCATTTGGAGGAAATCCTGCAGGAGTAGTACTGCTTGAAAAGAATGCAAGTTTTCCGGATGATAAAACAATGATTAAAATTGCTGCCGAACTAAGATATTCAGAGACAGCATTTGTGCAACAGAATGGCCCTGCAGAGTTTACAATAAGGTATTTCACACCTGCAGCAGAGGTTGATCTTTGCGGACATGCTACAATTGCATCCTTTTCTGTGTTAATGGAAGAGGGGATGATAGAAAAAGGGGCAATATGTACAAACCACACCCTTGCCGGTGATTTGCAAATTGTTACAGGTGATAAAATAATGATGGAAATGGCAAAACCAGAAACAATTGAAACAGTATCAGACATTGAAAGGTTGCATAAGATTATGTTTCAGGATCATACAACACAAAAGACAACTTTACCTGTACTAGTAATCTCAACAGGTCTTCCCGATATCATTATGCCAGTGGCAAACCTAGATGAACTGGATGCCATAAATCCAGATATGGCAGCTCTATCAGCTCTAAGTAAAGAAAAGGAAGTTGTGGGTGTGCATGCTTTTGCTCTCTCTAAAGATGGATACACAGCACATGTGAGAAACTTTGCCCCATTATACGACATCCCGGAAGAATCAGCCACAGGTACTGCCAATGCTGCCCTTACATATTATCTTTACAAACAGAATGTAATTACATCCGGCACTTCATGTTCATTTATGCAAGGTGAGGCAATGAACAGACCTTCGGTAATAGAAACTGAACTAAAACCAGATGAAACCGTGTTTGTTGGAGGTAATGGATATATTCTTGCAAAAGGGACTATGTTTATCTGATCAAAGGCAAATCCTTAAATCCACAAGGAGCAACCCGTTCAACCTCTTTATTGAAAGAAAACCAGTAACGCATACTGTTGTATTCCAAGTAATAATATTTATATCTTGGATCTCCTTCCACAAAAAGGGGGTTAGTATCTGCACCTTGAGCAATATCCCATTTTACAAAGTTTTCTGCCGGTTCTTTCTTTATGGAAAGGCCATTTCTAACCCACTGAAGAGAAACAAGCGGTGCAAGTTCAGGTATGTTGCGTGTGCAAAAACGGTATAATAGAATACCCTTATTTTCAAGACTTAACGGCTGTGTTATATAGTCAGTTCCATGGAGTTCTGAAATCAGTTGCTCCAAAAGAGGCTGTCGGAAAGAAAATATTTCTCTGAATACATTCTGCCACTTTGAATCATTGTACCAAAGGTCCAATATTTTGGAGAGGGTCATTGCTTTCCCCAACTCAGAATAGGTTATATCTGGTGTTTGAAGCACCTCATAAGGTGGTACTGGAGAATACTTTACACCTAATGAAACAGCATTCTTACGGAACCATGTACCGGGAAGAAGTTTCAAACTTTCAAGCTGAATTTCTCCAGGGGCTATACGCATCAGTGCCATTGTGTCTTCCAAAAGTTGCATAAAAGAATATCCTGGAAGACCTGCTATTAGATCTGCATGAACTTCAAAAGAAGATGATGAAACAAGATATTGGAGTCCTTCAACAGCTTGTGCACATGTACCTTTACGGGCACAAGTGTCAAGCACATCCTGTCTAAGTGTCTGAATTCCTGCTTCAATATGAAGAAGTCCCTCTGGCAAATCCAACAATTGCTCTTTAAATGGAGAACGCAATAGGGCTGGATGAACCTCAAGATGAAATGAAAGTTTACCTGCAAACTCCTTAAAAAGATCCAGCATTCCACAGGCGCGCACAGCGTTTGCGTTAAACGTTCTATCTAATAGACGAATTTGCTTAATACCTTTATTTACAGCCATCTGAAACCTCTCTCTCAAATTCTCAAGTGGAATATCAGACACAGGAGCTTTATCAATACCACTTACACAAAACCTGCAGTTATTGAAACACCCCCTGGAGGTCTCAATTTGAATGAACGATTTGTTCCAGCTGAAAAGTTGTGATTCTTCCGGGTAATGGAGAGCCTTAAAATTCTTTACTGAAATATTATTACTGTTGTAATAAACGCCATCCTCTATCCATTCAAAACCTGATATCTGTTTCCATGTACCATCGTTGGCGAGCAGTGAAGAGACAAATCTTTCAAACATCTCTTCGCCCTCTCCTTTAAATACAGCCGTAACATATTTGTTGGCACTAAGGAATTCCTCATTGTTTCCAAGAAACTCAGGACCTCCCAAGAATATTCCAATTGGATTGCAAAGTACTGATACTCTGGATAGAACATCATTCAAGTAGTTAATATTAAAAAGCCATCCTGTAGCAAAAATATAAGCAGGTTCCAAAGCTGCAAGCTCATGTACAATCTGACCAACAGGACTTTTAATTGTACCCCTTACAACCTGCATATTGCATTTTTGAGCAGTCTGAGGCTGTAAGTTTGCATGCAGTGCCGGCAATGCCAAAGAGGAATGACTCCATGAAGCGTTTATATCTAACCAGACAAAATTCATATTGAAATACTATTTAGATGCCAAAATACAACAATTTCTGGAATATCCTTTAGAATTATTGAGTATCTTTACAAGATAAGAGAGACAATATGAGTGCAATTTATATTAAGGGAATCCTTCTCAATAATGAAGAGACAGATATTCTTATTGAAGGGAACAAAATAACAGCAATTGGTAAGGATCTGCAGGTTCCCGACGAGTTTAAAGTTTTGTCGGGAAAAGGGAAAGCAGCTATCCCTGGATTTGTGAATATGCATACGCATAGTGCAATGACTCTAACCAGAGGTTATAGGGAAGATGCTGCACTGCATGATTGGCTACAGGACATATGGGCGGTTGAGGCAAAGATGGATGAAGAGGCTATATATTGGGGAACCAAGCTGGCATGTCTGGAGATGCTTAAGACTGGTACCACTTCGTTTTATGACCAGTATTGGATGATTGATACTGCAGTTAAAGCTGTTCAGGAGATGGGATTAAGGAGTTGTCATGCTTTTGTGGCTTTAGATTTGAAGGATGAGTGTAGGGATGGGGCTATCAAAGAGGGGATGGAGGCCATGTATGAGAAGTCACTGCAATGGGGCGAGAGATGTTCAATGTCGGTTGGTGTACATGCTCCTTATACTGTTTCTGATTCCATGATAAAATGGTGCAGTGATTTTGCACGCTACAAGGGCCTTACAATGCATATACATGTTTCTGAAACTCTTAAAGAGAATAATGATTCTGTTGCGCTGAATGGATGTTCTCCTTTTGAACATTTGGAAAGGCTGGGAGTATTGGGCACTGAGGTTATTGCAGCCCATTGTGTATGGTTGGGTGAAAATGATATTGATATAATGGCCAAATATGGTGTTACGGCTGTTCATAATATCAATTCCAATCTCAAATTGGCATCGGGAAGCAGATTCTTGTATGAGGAATTGAGAGATAAAGGAGTAAGGGTTTGCCTTGGCACAGATGGTTGCGGATCTTCAAACAATTTGGATATGAGGGAAGCTATGAAGACAGCAGCTCTATTGCAAAAGGGGTGGAGGGAGGATCCTACAGCACTGCCGCTTGATGAGTTGATGAATGTTGCTACACTTAACGGTGCTCAGGCATTGGGAATTGATGCTGGAGAAATTGCGGTAGGCAAACTTGCAGATATAGTTATTGTTGATATAGATAATTACGCATTTGTACCTAATCTGAATTTCCTTTCAAATCTGGTATATTCTGCAAACTCATCTTGCATTGAAACTGTAATATGCAATGGAGAAATTGTAATGGAGAACAGAATAGTACCTGGAGAGAGAGAAATTATTGAGAATGTAAAAAGGGTATGCAAAAATTTATACAGATAAGTTATGGACGAGAGAGTTGCTAGAATTTACAGTGCCGCTGAGTATATTAAAGATCGTATTGGCACTACAGAGGAACCGGTTGCAGGAATAGTGCTTGGCAGTGGACTAGGTAAACTTGCAGAGAGGATAAAGAATCCTACAGTAATTCCTTATAATGAAATTCCTCATTTTCCAACCTCTACGGCTGTAGGTCATAAAGGGAACTTTATTGCCGGTTATCTTGGTGGAAAATTTGTTGTGGCTATGCAGGGACGATTCCACTTTTATGAAGGTTATACAATGGAATTTGTCACTCTTCCAATAAGGGTAATGAAGGTATTGGGAATAAAATATCTTTTTGTTTCAAATGCAGCAGGTGGAGTAAACTTTGATTTTAAGGTTGGAGACCTGATGATAATAAAGGACCATATAAATCTGTTGCCAAATCCCCTTATCGGGAAGAATATGGAGGAATTTGGCCCCCGTTTTCCCGACATGACACGTCCTTATTCTCCTGAATTGATTTCCATTTCAAAAGATATTGCAGCTCAGGAGGAGATTAACCTTAAAGAGGGTGTATATCTTGCCAGTACAGGACCTACATATGAGACACCGGCTGAATACAAATATTTCCGCACAATTGGTGCTGATGCAGTAGGTATGTCAACTATTCCTGAGGTTATTGTGGCCAGACACAGTTCAATTCCTGTATTTGGGATGTCGGTAATAACCAATGAAGCCCACGACGATTATGCTCCTGACTACCAAAATGACGGGGATGATGTTGTTAGGGCAGCAAATGCTGCTGCAGACAAAATGTGCATAATATTTGAGAGGATGATTGCAAGTTTATAACTATTGTAGAGATTATGTTGAAGAATTTGATATTTGACCTTGGAGGAGTTTTGGTTTCACTGAACCGTGACAGATGCCTTGAAAATTTTTCCAAAGAACTTGGGTTTGACAATTTTGGAGATTACTTGAACGCTTATGCACAAAAAGGGTTCTTTGCCCTGTTTGAAAATGGAGATATCAACCCAACAGAATTCCGCAATCAGGTTAGGGAGCATTGTAAAAAAGAAGATGTTACAGATGAGCAGATAGACAAGGCTCTTGATTCATTCCTAGTGGAGGTTGCCCCATATAAGGTGGAAATGCTAATGAGACTTAAAGAGAAATATAATCTCATCTTGCTAAGTAATGTAAACCCTATTGCCTGGAAAAAATGCTGCGAGCTGTTTTATGCAGCTAAAGGTGTTGATATTGAAGATGTTTTTGAGAAACTTTATCTCTCGTTTGAGATGAAAGCATCAAAACCAGGTGAGAAAATTTTTGAATTACTGCTTGCTGATTGTGGGGCAGAACCGTCGGAGACACTATTTATAGATGATTCACAAAAGAATATTGAAACAGGAGAGAAAATGGGTTTACAGTGTCTTTATTATGATGTGAATGACAATCTTGAGGAGCAGGTTAACAAAACATTGAAGGAGCTAGGGGAATAATGGTGAAGTTTTTCAGTCTCAGCAGTGGTAGTAACGGCAATTGTTATTATATAGGAAATGAGAATTATGGATTTCTCATAGATGCAGGTATTGGCCCCAGGACTATAAAGAAGCGCTTGGAAGAGCATGGGATAAAGATAGATGATATAAGGTTCATTCTTGTATCACACGACCATATAGACCATATAAAAGGGGTTGGAATATTTGCCGAGAAATTTTCAAAACCTGTATATGCCACTGAGAAACTGCATGTTGCCTTGGATAATCATTCATGTACACGTTGTCGTCTCAAAGGTTGCGTAAGAAAGACAGTCCCTGGTAAGGCTTGCGTATATGAAGATATTAGATTTACGCCATTTATTGTTCCGCACGATGCAACCGAAACTGTAGGTTACCACATTGAGATTGGTGGAAAAGCATTTACATTCATTACAGATGTAGGGGAGGTTACAGATGAACTTATTGAATATTGCAAAAAATCTGACGTGGTAATTTTTGAGAGCAATTATGATTTGGATATGCTTCTTACAGGTTCATATGCTCCAGAGCTTAAAGTAAGGATTATGCAAGGTTGCGGACATTTGAGCAATGAGCAGGCAGCATCTGCCATAAAGCGATTTTATCACAAAGGGCTTACTCATATTTTCCTCTGTCACCTGAGTGAAAACAACAATACTCCGGAAACTGCTGTTGACTGTATTACCAAAGCACTCCGGAGTATGGGTGTAAATCCCGGTAAAGATATCCAACTGGAAGCACTACCAAGGAAAAACAACTCAAAAATGTATACTTTTTAAACACTCATATCAAAAGATTAACTTGCCAGGATTGAAACCTCTTCCCCTTAGGAATTGAAATATTTTATCTAGAATATCACCCTTCATAACCGGATTGCGTGAGAGTATCCACAAATACTTCCCATTTTTTCCACTTACTACCGAATAGGAATAGTCTGGATCCAGCATGATTATATTATAATCTGAAGCAAACCACCAGAAAAAACTTACCCTCAAATGAGCTGGGTCATTCGGATGGGGCTGGAAAGCAGTTCCGTAGATTGATTTTGTTTTTCCCGACGGAGATTTGCCTCTGTTCTCAACTTTTACCGTATTGTCGGGAAGAAGGGTATAACGGGCTGTAACATCTGTCAACCCTCGTTCAAAAATATTGTCATAACGGGCAATTTCATACCATTTGCCCATATATTTCTTTATATCAAAGTTTTCTACTGTCCGTCTGTGGCTAGTCTTTGGGGTAATGTCTGTTGTATTCATGATTATTTTTTCATTCAAACAACAGACACTCCCAATGGTTCACCTTTTATTATACATCTTCCTCAAAAAGGTACTCCAAACAATCGTCGTCATTTTCTTCAAACTCTTTATCTTCTTGAGTATACTCCTCTTGTGGGAAATCTATTACAAAATCCTCGTCGGGAAGAAGATAATCCTCATCAATATTATCTTCATCTACACGGTAAAGCTCCTTAATTTTAGCTATAAGGGCCATTAGGTAACCATAATAAGGGGTAAGTGGATAGAAATCAGACAAGGTAAGTTCCAATTCCTGAATTTTGCACTCCAACTCATCCAAATCAAGATCTTCTGGAATAATTTCCATGTAATTTAGTGAATCCAAATGACCTTCCTCATCAATAAATGGGGCAAGGGTATCCTTTAGGAATTTTTCTACTTTCTTTATGTTTTTCATAGTGGTGTGTGTTTTCTCTTTGACTTGTGAAGTTAAAAAGAAATGTTTGGAACAACAATAACTAATCTTTAAATTTGCTAGAGAAATTTATGTATGACAACATCCAAAGCACTTTTTTCGGTAATAATACCGGTTTATAACAGGCCGGAAGAAGTTGATGAACTTCTTGAGAGCCTCACTCATCAGCAATTGAAAAACTTCAATGTGTATATAATTGAAGACGGTTCAAGCGTTGATTGCCGGCAGGTGTGCTCCAAATACCCGCAACTTGATATTCACTATTATTATAAGGAGAATGGCGGCCCCGCACAAGCAAGGAATTATGGTGCAGAAAAAGCAAAGGGAAACAGTGAGTGGTTTGTTTTCTTTGATTCAGACTGCATAATACCTCCTCACTATTTTGTATCTGCAACAGAAGAGGTAAATAAGGGCCAATGCTCATTATTTGGCGGTGCAGACAAGTCTCATCCTTCATTTACAACATTACAGAAAGCAATTGACTACTCAATGACGTCAATTATAACTACGGGTGGAATAAGAGGAAACAAAAAAAGCGCTGACAAATTCTACCCTAGAACTTTTAATATGGGTATAAAAGGAGAGGTGTTTGAGAAGATTGGGGGATTTTCCAATATGAGATTTGGTGAGGATGTTGATTTCAGTTATAAAGTTAAAGAGGGGGGATTTGAAAGCAGATTTTTTCCTCAGACTTGGGTATATCATAAAAGGAGAAACACATTCAGGACATTTTTCAAACAGGTATTCAATTCTGGGATTGCAAGAATACACCTTACAAGAAGACATCCAGGTTCATTGAAACTTGTACATATGCTGCCTTCCATATTCACCTTAGGCACAATTTTCCTTATAATTGCAGCTGTAACATTAGGCTGTATCCTTAATTGGAAATGGTCTTTAATTGCTTTATCACCTATAATATTATTAAGTATATTGTTATTTGTAGATTCTTCAGTGAGAAGAGGATCAGTAAAAACAGGAATATATTCTATATGTACTTCATTTGTACAATTAGGTGGATATGGTAGCGGATTCCTTACTGGATGGTGGAATATTTGCGTGCTTGGAAAGACCAATTACGCTGCATTTGTGAAAAATTTCTACAAATAATACTATTTATAATAATTATTTGTTTAGAATATTTGTAATTTAAAAATATTTGTTTACCTTTGTATCAGAAAAGGAGATGAGGGTTGAACACATTTCATCAAACCTTGTTAAAGTAAAAGAATTGTTAATATTTAAAATTATAAAATTATGGCTACAAGATTTTTCAAATGCCGTCATTGCGGTAATGTTATAACAAAAGTTGTTGATTCTAAAGTTCCAGTTGTATGTTGTGGTGAGAAAATGGAGGAGTTGGTTGCAAATACAGTAGATGCAAGTGCTGAGAAACATGTACCAGTGGTAACAAAATTGGATGAGTGCAAGATTAAAGTAGAGGTAGGCAGTGTAGCACATCCAATGCTTCCAGAGCATCACATTGCATTTATCTATGTAGAGACTGAGAATGGTGGAATCAGAGTAGATCTTAAAGACAAACCAGAGGCTGTTATCTGCACATGTAACGATAAACCAATTGCAGTTTACGAATATTGCAATCTACATGGATTGTGGAAAACAGAATTGTAAAAATCAAATATCTTGAGTACAAAAAAGGATGGTCTTAACGGCCATCCTTAATTTTTAATTTTCAAATTGATCTCCCATAAACCATCTTGGAAGATTACATCCTATATAGTTTCCTATAATTGCCAATATCCAGGCTGGAAGTATCCACCATTCCCAATTGCCCATCAATGCTGCAAGCGCATAATAAAAGGCATCTGCAACACAGTGTGGCAAACCACAAAGAATAAATACAGGTACTCCAAACAGCAATGGAAGATAGTGTTTCTGTTTTGCACCATATACGGCTAGAGTCATTATCATACCTGTTCCGGCAGATGTAACAATAAGAGAATGCCATGATGCAGCTGCTCTGGCATTGATGATATTTTGCAAATTTGCAATTAAATTATCATTGACAACATACTTTGCAACAAAAGCGGCAAGCAAACATCCTACAGCATTAAGAAGTATCATTAAAATAAGGCGAGGATAATCCTTATAAGGTAAAAAGCCAGACTTTCCGGTAAAAAGCTGCGCACCACACATTACAACGCTCAAAAGGCCAAATGCAAATAAAATTGCACCGGGTGCTCCTCCAACTCTCAAATACACAAGGCCGCCTGTACCAATAAGAAGACCGGCAAATACGGCCATAGGGACAAATCTTTTCATCTATTTTAAATATTGAGTAAAAAACTTCTGTAAAGATAAACAACGTAGCGCATTATTTCCTAAATTTGTTTCAAATTTAACATAACATGAAAAACAAAACTCATAAGGCTCACCCATGGCATGGAATAAGCCAGGGAGCTGATTTTCCAGATGCTGTAAGAGCATTTATTGAAATTGTACCTACTGACACTGTAAAATATGAGGTAGACAAAGAGTCTGGATACTTGTCACTTGACAGACCTCAGAAATTCTCAAATATAGTTCCTTCCCTTTACGGATTCCTTCCAAGAACATATTGTGGCCCTAAAATGGCTGAACTTACAAACAAGGCTCTTGTAAGAAACGATGTAGAAGGTGATGGTGACCCACTTGATATCTGTATCCTTACTGAAAAAGATGTTACCCACGGAGATATCATTGTAAATGCAAGGCCAATTGGAGGTTTAAGACTTTTAGACCACAATCAGGCAGATGACAAGATAATTGCAGTACTAAGAAGCGATGCTGTATATGGTGCTATGACAGATATTGACCAGGTACCTATGGATATCATCCGACGTCTAATCCACTACTTCAGCACATATAAGGATATTCCAGGTGAAAACACCAGCCGTATGAACTTTATATCAATTTATGGACCCGAAGTGGCTAAAGATGTTATAAAACGTTCAATGGAAGATTATGAGGATTTGATTGACAATAAATAAGAAATAACCCGGATCAGCAATGATTCGGGTTATTTTTTAATATCCTAAAGATTTAAAGAAAAGTTCTCTTCTTAATTCGTCGGGAATAGAGTAGGTATCAATCCTATTTTCAACTCCTTCATATATTAAATTATCGGTGAGACGACAAACATATAGGGTGTCTGTTTGGGATAGGTACAAAGTATTGAACCTAAGATCCAGATTATCCTGGAGCAGCAATGTATAGGTAACAGCCTGTTCAACCTGGTTAATATCCAGAAGATCTCTACAGAAGACATATAAACCAAACTCATTAAAATTGCCGTAAAACCCTTTTGCCACCTTTTCAATCTTGCTTGCAAGAATTCTTTGTAAAGGCTGTGCTAGAGACCAATATTCCTGCTCAATATAACCAATATAATTGAGTCCTGGAAGACCATATCCATAACCGCAATCTACTATCTTCTGCATATCTGCACGATGTTCCTCCTTAATCTGCATACCAGCTAACTCCTTAAGTAATTGGTTTGCATTTGTGCGGTCCGGCTCCAAAGCTCGGGTAACCTCAATACCAAGACTCATCTCTTCGCTTTGAAGATCCGGTCTGTCCTTATTTTCAAGTGAAGAATATTTACTACCAAGAATCCTCTCCAAGGTAAGTTTTGCATACCTCTCAAAAAAACAAGTATCAAATTTTCTGTAAACCATAGCAGCAAATATTTCTCACTAAGTTAACAATTTTATTCCCGATAAAAATATTAACTTTAC
Organism: Candidatus Egerieisoma sp.; assembly: GCA_045613465.1. GTDB lineage: Bacteria > Bacteroidota > Bacteroidia > Bacteroidales > UBA932 > Egerieousia. Next base: position 12,981 of record JAZLBB010000091.1, on the reverse strand, counting down.
ATCATAACTAAATTAGTATCGAAAATGAAGAAAATATTTCTTTTATCTATGTGTATGAGCATATTACAAGGGTGCAACAACAATGCACAAACATTAGCTCCAAGCAAAGAATATTATACAGATGTTGTAAAAGAATTGTCAGGAGCAGAATATTATGGCAGAAGTAACTATAATAATGGATCTGTAAAGGCTGCTGACTTTATATTAGGTGAAATTCAGAAACTTGGAGTGAGGACAATTCCACAGGAGGTAATTTCTGCAGCATGGGATGGAAAAGAGAGACCTGCTCTGCACTCATTACAGCCCGAATTCAAAAGTCTTATTACCCCTGCAGATGCCGGCAGATGGAGTAATGGCACACCTGAACAGCTTGCATACATGCAACACTTCAAGCATCCGCTAAATGCACAAAGAGGAGCAGTAGAACTGACTGTAGATGGCAAAATACTGAACCACACTGTTCAGTACACACTAAAGGAGTTTTCTCCAACATTCAAAGGAGAACTTGATGTAGTGTATTTAGATAACAAATACATTAATCCCGACGATTTCTGCAAATACCTTAACAGTGGAAAATTCAAAGACAAAGCTGTAGTGCTTGACTGGGACCATTTCTGCGAAACAATGTATACATACCCAGGGATTGAGGTTTACAAGACATATTTTGTCCCTATGGACAAAGTTGGCGCACTGATATGCAAAGGGGAGGAACTGCTACCATATTTCAAGAGCAGAAACCACTTCAATACCCCTATGCCGGTATTTATGGTTGACAGTTCATTCCCGACTGATGCTAAGAAAGTTTATATTGATGTGGAGGCAGAGATGATTGAGAACGATGCCCACAATATCATTGCGTGGATTCCTGGTACAAAAGAACCTCAAAAGCATTTCATATTGGCATGTCATTATGATCATCTTGGCATTTGCGGCAAGGAGATATTCTACGGAGCAAATGACAATGCCTCTGGTACAGCAATGTTGCTTAACATAATGAGACATTATAAGGAGAATCCTCCTGAGTACTCTGTAATGTTCATTTTCTTTGATGCTGAGGAGAATAATCTATTAGGTTCTTTCTTCTATGCAGACAATCCGTTATTACCTTTGGAGGATATACAATACTTTGTGGAGCTGGATATGATTGGTGACAATGGAAACAAGATATATTGTCAAATTTCAGATGCAGGAGAAAAAGGACTAGAGTGCTTGAATTCCATTAACTCACAGATGACTGTTCCGTTTGAAAAGCTGGATAGACATCCTCTTGACGACTATGCAGACCATTATCCGTTTGCTCTTAAAGGTGTTCCGGCCATATACATGGAACTTGACGGTGATACCAATAAGAATTATCACTCTCCAAGAGATACGTTTGAAAACTACTATTCTGACAATTATGACAGAATATTTGAATTAGTAACAAACTTTGTTGATACTTATAGAAAATGATATTGATATGAGGAGACATTCATTGCAGAGGACGACACAGTCTCCTACATGAACATCCCCTCATATTGACACGCTTGTCTATAATTCCTCAAACCAATGTATCAATAAAAAAGGTCAAACCATAAACTAAATGGGTTTGACCTTTTATTTTGCTTATTAGAATGCTATTTCAGTGCATTTTCTATTGCTTTCATCAGGGTTTTGAATTCCTCAGGGGTGTATCCCAATCCCGACCAGATAAGTTTGCCGTCCTTATCGTAAAGATACGATCGTGGGATAGACTGGTCTGCGAATTTTGAGAAAACCTTACGGGATTTGTCGGGATAAAGAGGGAACTCAAAACCTTTTTTCTTGTTGTATGAAGCAAGTTCCTCATCTGAGTGTTCCCGGCCAATCACCAACATTTTAAAGTCCTTATTATCCTTATATTTTGGCCACAAAGTGCTCTTTACCTCTGCCAATTCTTTCTGACAAGGGGGACACCAAGTTGCAAAAAGGTTAATTAGAACCACTTTACCTTTAAGATCTGCTGATTTAATTATACCATGCACAGTTGACTCAATGGTAAACTGAGGCATCTGAGAGCCTAATTTAAGCTCTGCTTTTTGAGATTGTGCTGCAAGGCCCATTGTAATCATCATAGCCATTGCAAAAATTATAAAACGTTTCATATTGCAATTACTCCACATATTTAACTTTAGTAATATCTCTTGGTTTAGCCTCTGGAGACTCGGTAGCGTAACCCAAACCTATACAGATAACAGGTTTGTACCCCTCGCTGAACTGCAACATCTGCAAAGCCTCAGGCGACTCCATAATGAATCTGATTGGGCTACCCAGGCAAACTGAACCAACTCCTAGAGACCAAGCAGAAAGCATGATATTCTGCGATAGAAGACCGCAATCAATTGTAGCAAAATCATACGAACCGTCTGTACCAACAAACACAAGGGTAGGGGCATTTCTGAAACATCCTTCCACCATCTCGGGTTTCATATTTGGATTAGCCTTAACCATAAGCTCTTTAAGTTTAGCTACTGTCTCAGGTTTATCCAATACTCTAACCTCCCAAGACTGCCTGTTCATACCGTTAGGGGCATTGATACCGCACTCAAGGATAATATCCATAGTCTCTCTGTTAACCGCCTCAGGTTTATATTGACGGATACTTCTGCGAGCCATGATATTTTCAATTACAGGATTCTGTTTTTTCATATCTGAATCATTAGTTTGTGGTTGCTGCTCTGCACAAGAAACAGTTGCAAGAATGCAAAGCGAAGCAATAATTGTATTAAAGATTTTCATAATATAAATGTTTAAAATTTATAATCTATTAACTTCTAGTAACACTGGATGATCTCTGGAACACCCTCAAATCAAATGTATGCAGGACTGCAAGCAGGTGATCAAATACTTCTGCCTGAAGATGTTCATATCTCAACCAAGCCGTATCTGCAGAGAAGAAATACAACTCAACAGGCATACCTTCTGATGTAGGTTGCAATTGACGTACCAAAATTGTCATATCCTGATGCACCATAGGATGATGCTTCAAATAATAATCCATGTAATGGCGGAAAATATAAAGATTTACCTCTTCTTTACCGGACGCTTCGAAACCATCCATCCAAGGTTGCTGTTTAAAATACTCAAGTTCTTCTTCGGTACAGAAACGTACAGTATTCATATCAATATTAATGGAGCGCTTAATGCGTCGTCCACCAACATCAAACATACCTCTCCAGTTCTGAAATGAATCATTCACAAGTGCATACGGGGGAATTGTAGTAATTGTCTTATCCCAGTTACGTACCTTAACAGTTGTAAGAGTAACCTCAATAACATCACCATCTGCACCATATTTGGGCATTGCAATCCAGTCTCCAGGACGGAGCATATCATTGGCACTCAATTGAATTCCTGCAACAAGGCCCTTAATTGTATCCTGGAACACCAACATAAGAATAGCGGTACCGGCACCAAGACCTGTAAGGATTGCAATAGGATTTTTATCCAATAATGTGCTTATTATAATTATTGCACCAATACAGATTACCACAAGCTTCAACATCTGGTAAAATCCCTTCAATGAATGGCTCTTATATTTCTCATGCTCACAAGAAATTGTATAAATCGATGAAATGAATGCACAAATAAGCTTTACAGCTATAATAATGATATATATCCAACATATCTTGAGTATCCAGGAAAGCAACACAGGCTCTGAATTCAGAGCCAATGGAAGCAACGCCGACACCACAATTGGAGGAATAAGTTTACATACATTCCCAAGCACTTCATCATTAAGGATATGGTCATCCCAAGAATTTCCAGTTTTTCTGGTAACCTTATGGATTATAGGTATAACAATCCTACGGCAAATACTGTTAAGGATAAATGCAATTATCAAGATTCCCAAAATTGCAATTGTCCTAACCGCCATATTAACATAAGCCTCAGCAATACCCAATTGCTGCAGCCACTGAACAAGTTCTGTATTTAATGTATCCATATCTTCATTTGTTTTACACAAAAATAAGATATTATTCTTAAATAAGTATATTTGTATCCCGACAGTTATAAAATCACCTATGAACCTCCTCTTGACAAAAATGCTATTCCACGCCAACCCTGCACAAATTCCAGGCTTGATGAGGTTTTTTAAAACCGGACCGGGACAATACGGAGAAGGTGACAAATTTCTGGGAATAAAAGTACCTGTAACTAGAGCCACAGTAAAAGAGTGTTGGATAGAGACCACAATGGCTAACATTGAAGAGTGTGTAACCAGTCCATATCATGAAATACGTCTGGCAGGCTTACTTGCTCTTATAAAGAAATTCAACCAAGCAAAAAAGGACCATGCTGCTCAACAAGCTTATATAGAATTCTACCTTGCCCACACCGCTTACATAAACAACTGGGACCTTGTAGACCTTACTTGCTATCCATTACTGGGAGAATGGCTGATGAATAAAGACCGCACATTGCTGTACAATCTTGCCCATAACGGCAAAACAATATGGGAACAGCGCATAGGGATAGTAACAACTATGACATTCATACGCAAAGGAGAACTTGGTGATACCTTTGCCATTGCAGACATACTCCTGCACCATCCCCACGACCTGATCCAAAAAGCCACCGGCTGGCTTCTGCGCGAATGCGGCAAACGCAACAAAGCTGCTCTAGTAGCATTCCTTGCTCAACGATACAAAACAATGCCGCGTACAATGCTGCGCTATGCCATTGAGAAGTTTCCGGACGAAGAAAAAAAATCATACCTGAAAGGGACCATATAACTATTTTAGTCAGTTATCCCAATACCTCCTCATACATCAGGTAGTGGCATTCGTCCATGCCCAGCTTTTTGTAGACTTGCTGAGCGCGGTAGTTGGTTTTGTCTACGTATAGGCGAACCTGTGTTACACCTTGTTCGTGGGCCATTTCTTTGATTTTGGCATACATTGCTCTGTAGGCACCTTTGCCGCGGTATTCTGGTTTTACGTACACACTCTGAATCCACCAGTACCAGCGGTTGGTCCAGTCGCTCCACTCGCGAGTTAGCATAAGGCTGCCTATTGGCTGTCCGTCAGCACGGGCTATGATATAAGTACCTTTATACGGATCATCCATTACGGCAGCTACGCCAGGAGTTACGCGGGCAATGTCCAGAGTAGTACCCTCAGATTCTGCTGCCATATCTACCTGAAACTGTGCAATGGCGTTAATGTCTTCAACAGTTCCAGTGGTTATCTGATAGTTAATTCTATTTTCCATATTGCAGGAGTTTTAGTATTTCTCAACAAAGTCTTTAATCAAATTAAATATTGGTTCATAGTTAGTAAAGATACTATTTTTGTAAGTATCGTACACAGTATGATAATATTTGTATGCATCGCCTCCTTCGTTCATAAGGAAGATACAAGGTACATTCTTTAAGGCAAATGGCCAATGGTCGCTATTCCCGTCAATCTCGTGGCGATCCATAGCTTTAAAGTATCCTTTTTCTTCATTTACCTGCTCAAATACAGCAAATCCCTTCATACCCTCCTTACTAACCTCACAGTACTGTAGAGGATTGTTATCTGCAATCATATCAAGGTTGATAAGGTATTTGATCTGACTTAAAGGAGCAAGAGGATGCTCCACATACCACTCAGAACCGTGCAAGTTTGAATCCTCTCCAGAGAATGCAATAAAATACATATCGTACTCCGGCTGATTCTTTGCATAATATGCTGCAAGGGTTACAATAGCAGCTGTTCCAGAAGCGTTGTCGTGTGCACCAGGGTAGTAGGTTTTCTTGCCAAGTTTACCAAGATGGTCATAATGTGCAGTAAAGACATAACAGCTATCATGGCTTTTACCCTCCACTTTACCAATCACATTAAAACACTCGTAGTTCTCAAGGAACTTGTTCTCCATATCCACTTTAATGGTTTTAGCATCTTTAGGGAAATCTGGTCTGACCCAAAGAATAGGCTTCTCCCTAACTTTCTCGCCATACGCCTTGTAAAACTTTAAAGGAGCCTCCCAAGTGTACAACATACCTGAACAACTGCTGTGCTCTTTGCTGGTCAGACGCTTGAAATCTTCTGAATGTTTATAAGTGAACATAAAATCACATACCACAAATGCCCCTTTATATTCAGGAGACTCAAGGTCGGCAAAAATTTTATCGGGATTATAATTCAGGGTATCAATGTAATATATTTTAAACTCACCTTTGAGGCCTGGATTGAACTCTCTTAGAGTAAAGTCAACTCCTGGAATATATTTTTTCCCATCTACACTAACCTCCATCTTCCCTGGAAAAGTATTGATGTTTAGTGTAAAAGGTTGGCATATAACCTCATCAACACCTGCTTTTGCAAACTCTTTAGCAAGGTATTTACCAGCTTTATTTGCGCCATCCTCAGCATATCCGCGACCTTGATATTTTGCTGAGCTAAGCTCTTTTACAATTTTTTTATAATGGGCAAGATCTTGTGCCCCAAGCTGTACTGTTACAGCAGCCAAGATAACAAACAATAGTTTTTTCATATGTAAGTTTTAGAATTTAGAATCAATTTCTCTAAGCAGCCAGTCCAAGAACGGTCTCAAAGCCTGAGCCGCTGGTTCTGCTGTCTGAACCTGCAGGGTAATCTCATTACCCATACCGCGCAATATATCAAAACGATGGTTCTCATTTTTGTCAACGCCCTCTATTGCTGACCAACTTTTAGCAAATTCAATTGCATTAACTTTCTGCAGATTTTCTACTGTAAGCGCATCTATCATAATATCAGCATTCTCAACCATTACCTGCAGTTTGAGTACAAACGGCCTCAAATCTGAATAGAACAATGTATCACTCACATTGTGTGACTCTTTCATCTTCCCGACAGCTTTACAAGCATTTGAGATTTTGTCAAGTTCTGCTTTAAGGGCAATTTTCTCTGTTGTTAACTGGGCTGGATTCTTCTCATATGCAACTTTAAAAGTATTTATCAGCTGAGCAAGGGTAGAGGTAGAGTCATAATAGCGCAAGTAAGGAACAATTGTCTCAAAATCTTTAGCCATCTCTTTTCCAAGAACAGCTGGTAGAGAAGCCTTCCAGTTCTCAATATTATTGAAAGTTTCCATATTCCAGGTATAGTCTGCAACTCCAAATAAAGGAATTTTTGAAAGAGCACCCTGCTGCATAGGATTGATAATGATGGTTTTCACCTTAAGATCTTTCTCAAGATCGCCTTCATAGTGGATATGTTTCTCATCAGCAAAATTTGCATATGTATCTGCTACAAAAATTTTCGTTACATCCACATCGTTGCAAGGGTAATTCCACCACCAAGAAACCTCACGTCCAAGGTAATCATTTAGTACCTCAAGATCTTTTCCGTTTGGAACCGACCAAACATTTTTACCAGTAGTATAGATATTTACTTTGCTTGGAACAGGATTTAAAGAACTCCAGAACTTACGTGCAAGCTCCGGCTTTGCCCAACTGTATGCATATAGCTGAGGTACATACTGCAATGGTTTTACAGTATCAGCCGCAGCAGTACCAGGTTGATTCCATTTTATATCAATCATATTCTGCAAATCGGTAAGGCGGTCTGCACACTGTTTTAAAGAAGGGTCGTCGTAAGGGACACCACAGTCATCTACAAATACACCAAACTGACGTACTCCAAGACCGTACATGAGTTCAAACTTGCTCATAATTCTGTCAAGGACGTCAGACTCTCCAAGAGCAGTAAATGTTGTACCCGGATGGATTGCCCAAATAAAGTTTACCTTGCACTCATGTGCAGTTTTAGTAAGCTGTTTCATCATATCCTGGGTCATAAGGCCAAATCTCTTCTCCTTATCAGTTATTTTGTCTGGATAAGCCTTATCCCAATAACGGGTATGGTACGGATCACTCTTTGCTCCATACATATACATATTCAATTTGAAACGGGCCATAAAACGGAAAAGGTCCTCTGTAACTTCCATGCTGTACGGAACACCGTAGTAACCCTCTATTACACCACGATATTTTACATCAGCGTAATCGTAAAAGACAACATTTGAAAGGCCTGCAGTACCATTATCAAGCACCTGCTCAAGAGTAGCAAGGCCATAGAACACAGCATCTGTATTCTCTCCTAGGACAACTACCTGCGCTTTGCCTCCAACTGAATTGAGGCTCACAATATGGCGGTCATATTTTGGTTTGCTGAAAACCTCCCTTTTAAGTTTAAGGCTGCTTGCTTTGCGGTCTGCAACACCTTTTGAGCCGTTTATTCCAAGGTACACAACTGAGGTACCTGCCTTAGGCTTCTGTGCAACTGCTGCCTCCAAACCTTTCTCATCAAGTATCTCAAGAGCACGTTCAATTGTATAGAAGTCTATGCCTGGCTCTGCTACCACGCAAACATGATTTGTAAACGAAGCCTTTCCTTTATTTACAATTTGCTCCTGCGGAATAGGATACACTGTATAGGCACTCTGGGCCAATACATTTCCGCCAGCCGTAATTAAGGCTAAAAACAGGATATATACTAAACGTTTCATAATATTTGTAAATTATCTTCAAAGTGGTAATATTGACACATCTCTGCTGCCTTATAACAGCATAGTTCTCGTCTTCATACCCATTGCCAAATTCTACTACATAGTATATTACAAAGATAGTGTTTTATGAAAGAATATTTATGTAACTTAGCACAAATATCCAAATAGGAAATTATGACAAAAGAAATCTATTTTGCAGGTGGTTGTTTCTGGGGTACAGAGCATTACTTCAAACAGGTAAGGGGTGTTGTCTCTACAGAAGTAGGATATGCAAACGGCAATACTGAAAACCCTACATATCAGGAGGTTTACACAGACAGTACCGGGTACGCAGAGACAGTGCATATAGTTTATGACCCTACCATTGTAACCCTCAGACTGCTAACCGAGCTGTTCTTCCGTTCCATTGATCCTACATCTCTCAATAAACAGGGGGAAGATGTTGGCACACGATACCGTACTGGAGTATACTATACTTCTACAGAAGACCTGCCATTGTTGGAAGAGATTTTTAATGAGGTTAATACAAAGATTGGAAAACCCCTTGCAGTTGAATTGGAACCTCTTAAAAATTTTTATAGTGGAGAAGAGTACCACCAGGATTATTTGGTAAAAAATCCGTCGGGATACTGCCATATACCATATGCTTTAATGCAGATAGCCAAGGAGGCTAATAATAAAGGGTAAAATATATACAAAGTGCTGTTTGGATGGCAAGGATGAAAGGGATGCCGTATTTGAATTTTTTATGCGAAGTTTTATGGTGCCAAACTTTCATACCAAGAAAGGCTCCAATGCTTCCTCCTATAATTGCCAACAGCATCAAATGAAGTTCAGGAATACGTCTGCGCTCTTTTTTTGCCTTTAATTTGTCAATGCCCCATACTACAAAAGTATAGAGATTGATTATGAGCAGATAATATATAACAGTGTTGAAAGACATATAGTTGAATCTTCTGAATTAACATATACAAATATACTTACAACAAAAGGATTAACACGAATAAAATTGAAATTATGGCTATAAAACTTACACTTAACCCAACAGAAAGAATCCTGTTCTGCGGCAGCAAATGGTGGGGAGATCCCGATATGCCAGAAAACATGGAATATCCCACAATAGAAGTTAGCCAAGATGGTGAGACATTTGATTACCCTCTAACCTTCATATGCCAGATCAATTGCAATGACATTGCACCATTTGATAAGGAGAACCTTTTGCCTCATGAGGGTATGCTGTATTTTTTTGCTGCAATTGACAAATGGATAGGATATGATTCTCCAACCCAGAATGGGGCAGGAGAGTGGCAGACAGGGCATTTCGTGGTAAAATATGCCAAATCAATAAACTTTGAGACCTTCCAGAGCTGTATGATGGTAGACGACAATGACGAGTCCCTGACTGAAAAGGAAATGGAGATAGTTTTCTCAGAGTGTAATCCCGATGAAAAATGTATAAAACTCCTTGGCTCCCCAGCATCAAAAGAGGTTGCCCAGAAGTATCCAGATATGTTGAATCTGTTACAGCTTACCGCTTCAGACAATTTCCCAATTGATTTTGAGGGTGAACTTAACCTGATGATAAAACCATCAGATCTTGGCTACGGTAACTGGAAAAAAGTTATTGCATATCTATAAAACAATATTAAAAAATAATAAAAACAATATGAAAAGACAATACTGGATTATACCTGTACTGATAGTAGCTGCAAATGCATTGGCAATTACTGTAAAATGGGGTTCGTTACCAGAACTTCTGCCTGCCCACTTTGACCTTGATGGAAATGCAAGTGGCACAATGCCGCGTTCCATTCTGACATTATATCCTCTTATTGGAGCAGTCATTTTGCTTTCAGCATTCATGATTGCCAGAAAAAAAGGCAAACTTAACAGTGGACTTATCATACTGTCATCGGGAATATCCCTTATTCTGCTATTATCAACTATGGTAACGCTTACATCCGGGAAAATGCCATTATTCATGTTGGCTGAACCTGTAATACTGCTGGCAACTGTCATTGGATTTGTTATTTGCCTTATTAAAAGCCTAAAAAAAAGATCTTAGTTTGATCATAGGATGACATGACGTATTGTTTTAGTACACAAAACTTTTTAGATTTGTGTACTAAAACTTTCACATATGAAAAAGCGAGGTTTACTTCTTTTAATTGGAGTATTGGTAATTGTTAAACTCTGCTCTGTATTCAATGATGATTCAAATGATAACGAGAAGTCTGAACCGGATAATCGGCAGCAGGAACAGGTTATTCCACAATACACATATCTGGTAAATGAATGTCAAGTTATCAGTTCTGAAAAGTGTACAATCTACAAATACGACAACAAAACATCTTCTAAAATCAATATGGCAGGAGATGAATTCGGTTATGGTGGATTCTCTTTCTATGACGAAGGTGCATTTGTAACATTCAAGTTAGACAGCAAGTATGAGGCGTTGTCATTTACAATGGGTCATGATGTGGATTGTATAGAGGAGATAGGTGTTGTTACCGTTTATGGTGACGGTGTAAAATTATTGGATGAAAAAGTTAGTGGATATGAGCCTCCTCGCCAATACACCATAAACATATCGGGAAGAGACGAGCTTACCTTTAAGATTGCAGCTTCAGACATATATGCTGTAATTGCAGATGCAGTCCTTTGGAAATCGGGAGAAGATATAGAACCTGTAACAAAAGAGATTGCCCCCGTAACAGATCCTAAAGAACTGGTAAAGGATATAAAACCTTATTATGTAAGTAAATACATGACAGCAGTCACTCCCGATGAGCATTATATCATGTTAAACCGTCAGAAATACGAATATGGTCTGAGGGGAAATATGGAAATGGCACTTATAGGGACATATAAAGGAAATGCATACTTTAATCTCCGCAGACAATATTCAAAAGTGAGCTTTATTGTTGGATGTCATGATGACCTTAGTGGAGGTGAGGGAGCAGGTTGGGTTACCGTTAAAGCCGATGGAAAGATAATAGAGGAAATTGAAGTGAAAGAAGGCGCGATTGCAAAACAAGTTGTGCTGGATATTCCAGATTGTGAAGTATTGTCATTCCATACCGAACAGACTGAAGGTGATTCACATGCAGAGATGGCTCAGATTGTAGTGTATCCACAAGGTCAAGGAAAGGATATTGAGCAAAGAGAAGACGGTCTTGCACCACCTGATGAAAGACTCAAGGAGCTGCCTGATGTATGTAAACTTATCTCCAATATAACTCCATATCAGGTAGTTGGCAAAGTTGAGAAACAAATTTATACAGGAGCTTCTGACCATATTACTTTTTCTATGGGAGGAACCAGATTCTCGGAGGGCATAATTCTGTATCAGACTGCATCTTTCTGGGATGATAATCTCTCAGCATGTGCGACTTTTGATATGGGAAATGAATTTGACTACATCAGCTTCACTGCCGGCTATCTTGGAAAGAGCTGGAACATGAACAACGACAAGTTAATGATTTATGCAGATGATGAACTGGTATTCTCAACGGCTCTTGTTCCAACTTATCCTAACCAGCACTTTGTAGTACCTATCAACAAATGCCGAATGTTGCGTATAGGTAATGCCGGAAGCGGCACCCTTGATGTTGCTGCATTTGGTGTAGCCGATATAGTAGCTTATAGAGGTAAAGTTGTAGAAAATGATCTGTTTGTTCATCCTCAACCTGAGTGTCCTTATGAAATTGATCTTATTGACTTGGGCAAACCTTACATTCACTATGTATCCAGAATGTCAGAATATAAGGATGAAATAGTTTATGACGGTACTACCAAGAAAAACTATTTCGAATTAAATGGAGAGCGCATTTATAAAGGATTCATGCTTCAGACAAGTACCCATTTTTCATTGGATTTTGGCGTTCTTGGATCAGGTAACGGTACAGATGCAGCTGCAGCAGGTGCTGTGGGTGCAGCTGCAGTTGGTGCATCATTTGTAGCAACTGGAGCAGCTGTTGGAGGTGCTACAGTTGGAGCAACACTTGCCCCTATGGCTGCATTCCTTTTGCTTGCAGCAGGCGGTGAAGCCGTAGAGAATTCACTTGCTGCCTTCAATACATACGGAGAGTACAACACTGTTACCTTTAAGGTGGGATGTCTGTCAACTTCATCCAACAAGAGCGATTACCACGAACACCTTATGATTGGTGCAGATCATAAGGTTATAGCAAATATTGGAATATACGAGAGCATGGAACCTCAACAAATAACAGTTCCTATAGATGGATGTCATCAATTGATGTTCTGGCTTTCCAATACCAATGGAAATTCAGCCAAGTATCTTATTTATGACATAGTTGTGAGCAAGAAGAAATCAGAACTTGATATTCCTGTTCCTGCAAGGATGTCGCTGCCTGTAAAGAAAGAAATAAAGACTACTGAATATGTGCTGAATAGAGACTATGAGAGATGCCCAAGCACATTTTCATCAAAGGAAATTGACAGGTTCCTATCGGGAGCAAA
>JAZLBB010000090.1:0-17327 GCA_045613465.1 Candidatus Egerieisoma sp. | reverse complement strand
AGAGTTAAGCTCTTTACCGTTAATGGTAATATTACCTTTTCCTGTGTTCACATAAACGCGAGCAACTGCTGTTTTACGTCTTCCAAGGGCGTTGATTTGTTCCATGCTCTGTGTTTAAATTTCGTTAAAAGTAACTGTTTTTGGTTGTTGTGCCTGGTGAGGGTGCTCTGCGCCTGCATATACATGTAGGTTACGGAACAACTCCGCGCCAAGTTTGTTTTTAGGAAGCATACCTCTTACAGCCTCCTCAAGTACAGCGGTTGGTTTGCGTACTAGCAACTCCTTAGGATTTGCAAAACGCTGTCCGCCGGGATACCCTGTATGTCTAACATACACTTTGTCGGTCAACTTTTTACCTGTTAGGCGGATTTTCTCTGCGTTGATAACGATTACATTATCACCACAATCCACGTGTGGGGTATAGTTGGCCTTGTGCTTGCCTCTAAGAACCAATGCGATTCTGCTAGCAAGTCTTCCTAATACTAGATCAGTTGCGTCAATTACCAACCACTCTTTGGTTGCGGTCTGTGCATTTGCCGACACTGTCTTGTAGCTCTGATAGTCCACTGTGTTGATTTTTAAGTTAATACTAATTTTTGTTGCGATTTTCCCCTATATAAGGGGGTGCAAAGGTAGCAAAAATTTTTAAAGTGCCAAAATATGAGCAATTTAATATGGAAATTTTGTATTTTTGCGACTCAATTTATACCGTTCAGATATGAAAATCGGAGATTTGGATTTGGGTGAGAAACCCCTTTTTCTGGCCCCTATGGAAGATGTTACAGATGCCTCTTTCAGATATATATGCAAGGAGTTTGGAGCAGATATGATGTATACAGAGTTTGTATCATCTGACGGTCTCATTAGGGATGCCAAGAAATCTTTGGCAAAACTTGTGACATTTGAATATGAGAAGCCAATAGGTATCCAAATCTACGGACATATTCCAGAGGCTATGGTTGAGGCTGCAAAGATGGCAGAAAATGCAGCAAAGATTGCAGGAGGTGCTGGGCCGGATATCATAGATATAAATTTTGGCTGCCCGGTGAGCAAAATTGCAGGTAGGGGTGCGGGCAGTGGTATGATGAAGTTTCCCGATAAAATGGTGGAGATAACCAAATCTGTGGTTGAGGCAGTGAAGCTCCCTGTTACCGTAAAGACCCGTCTGGGATGGGACGAGGACTCCAAAATAATTGTAGAACTGGCCGAGAGACTGCAGGATGTGGGGATAGCCGCTCTTACAGTGCATGGCAGAACCCGTTGCCAGATGTACAAGGGAGAGGCCGACTGGACATTGATTGGAAAAATTAAGGAGAATCCAAGAATGCATATACCTATTATAGGTAATGGTGATATCACCGACGGCCCTGGGGCGGCAGCGGCTTTTGATCGTTATGGGGTAGATGGAATAATGATAGGACGTGCCACTTATGGCAGACCTTGGATTTTTAAAGAGGTGAAGCATTATCTGCAGCATGGTGAGCAGATGGCACCGCTGACAGTACTGGAAAAAGTGGCTCTGGCAAAAAAACACTTTGCAAAATCTATATCTGTTAAAGGAGATAGAGTAGGTGTGTTAGAAATGCGCCGTCATCTGAGCAATTATTTCAAGTGCTTGCCAGATTTTAAAGATACCCGTCTTAAGCTGGTTACAGAAAATGACCCTGCAGAGGTAGTAAAGCTCCTCGACTACGTAGCAGAGCGTTGGGGGGACCTATAGCTCTACCAGGTTGTTGCAGTGGGGGATTGTACGGACCTCTATTGGAATAAAGAACAGTCTTTTTTTGATATCTTCAGACAAATGAGGGTTGCTTACAAGCCTTTTGCTGTCTTTTTCGGTTGTGTACACCACAGATCTGGGGTGTTTTGCTGCCCATTGGTTTATGCTTCTTATATCTGATGGGCTGAAATTGCAATGGTCTGGAAATTTTATAGAATCCAACACTTTATGTTTGCCCATTATGTGATTTTTGAACTCTGTGTCTGAGGCAATTCCTGTGAAGAATATTGCGCTGGAAGAGTGAAGATACCTTAAATCTGCATTTTGTGATACAGGTAGGGGTTCTCCGTAAAAAATGCTGGAGAATAGCAACTTCTGATCTTCTCTGAGTTTAAGTTTTTTTCTCCATTCTTTTTCTACTGGGGCTATTTGTTCTGCCGCAAGTTCCTGATCTATAAATCCGTCATGCTCTCCAAACAATGGCGATTTGGTTACAATAACGGTATTGGCCCTTTTTATCTGTTCCGGCAAGTCTCTCAAACGTCCAAGAGGCAAAAGATTGTCGGAGAAGATAGGGTTGTGCCAGTTCATAAGTACAATAGAATGGGATGGTGTAACCCTTCTATGCTGGAATGCGTCATCAAGGATAATGAGCTGTGGGCGACCTTCTTCTTCAAGAGCAAGGAGGTTTTCAATTCCCGTGCGTCTGTCTTCGCACACTGCTACCGTAATGTGCGGAAATTTGTGCTTTATCTGTAGCGGCTCATCGCCTATTTCTGCATAAGTGTCATCTGGAGATGCAATCCTGAATCCTTTTGTCTTCCTTTTGTAGCCACGTGAGAGCACAGCTATGCGGTATTTTTCCTGCAAAAGCCTAATAATCATCTCTGTATGGGGCGTTTTACCTGTACCACCCACAGTGATATTTCCTATACAGATGGTAGGGATGGGGAAGGTGTAGCTTTTCTTAATTCCTTTGTCGTAAAGGAAATGTCTGATTTTTAAAGTTATCCAGTATGGAAACAGGAGTATTTTGCTCTTAAGTGGTAACATATGTGCAAATTTAACAAATCTAAACCAAAACATTTGAATTTTGTTAGTTATCACACAGATTAAAAGATTCAACTATGATTGGTTTAAATGACAAAGGGGGTACAGGCGCGTGGGGCGTGTCTGTAGCAAGGGGGATGCTTTGCATTTTGTGGGCATTGTCTCTGGTTGCCCTGTCGGGAGGACAATTGTTCTCCAAAGAGTTCTCTCAAGAGAAGATTACTGTAAAAGGAAAGGTGACCGATCTTGTCGGGGAACCTTTGATTGGTGTTACTGTGCTGGTGGTTGGAGAACAGGGAAATATAGCCATAACAGATTTGGACGGACATTATTCTTTGCAGGCTCCAAGTGATGGTACTCTTGAATTTTCACTTATAGGAATGCAACCCCTACAGGTTGCAATAAATGGGAAAGGGGTTATTGATGCTGTTTTGAAGGAGGATAATTTATTGTTGGATGAGGTGGTTGTGGTAGGCTTTGGTACACAGCGTAAAGAGAACCTTACAGGAGCTGTTTCTACGGTGAATGTTTCCAGAACCATGGAGGGAAAACCTTTTACAGATCCGGCCAAAGGATTGCAGGGCGTTGTCCCAGGTCTTACCGTTACATTTGCCAATGGTGCAATAGATAAAGCTCCTGTCATTAACATAAGAGGTATGGGTTCGCTTAATGCTACAGATGGTGGTTCGCCCCTTATTCTTGTGGATAATGTGGTTGTAAGTGATATATCTCTGGTGAATGCAGATGATATTGAGAGCATATCAGTTCTCAAGGATGCAGCTTCAACCTCAATTTATGGAGCAAGGGCTGCGTTTGGAGTAATTCTTATAAAGACCAGAAGCGGTAGGATGGGGAGCAAGTTTACTGCCAGTTACACCAATAACTTCTCATGGGGCAAGCCTACTGTGTTACCGCAATTCCCACAAGATGCAATTGAGGAGATTGCTGCTATGGATGCAGCTATGGCCAGAAGCAAGCAGGCCTTTGATATGTTTGGAATGAAAGCCCAGCCGCTTATGCAAGGTATTGCCAAGTGGAAGGCCAATTATTCACGTAACAGAAATGGGCATGAGATGGTAATGGGAGAAGATTTTGAAATCATTGATGGGGTAACTTATTTTTATCGTCTGTGGGATCCGGTGGATGAGATGTATCAGAAATGGACTCCACAGCAGAGTCATAATATTCAGGTAACTGGAGGAAGTGAGAAAATAAGTTTTGTGTTGAGTGGAGGTTACCAGTATCAGGAGGGAATATTGAAGATAAAACCTGATATCCTCAATAAGTATAATTTGTCACTCAGCCTGAGTGCTTCACCCGCTTCGTGGGTAGATATTGATACCAGGATGAATATGAGGCAAATGGACTTTGATACTCCTTACCAATATCAGGACCCATTTTATTATATGTGGCGCTGGGGAACATATTTCCCATACGGAACTTATACAGATGAAAACGGTACAACTGCGTGGTTCAGGCATATACCGGGTTACTTGCATAATGCTTCCTACAATACCAGCAGGGAGACATACCAGAATGCCCAGATAGCAGCCACTTTCCATATTGGAGACATTGTAGATTTGAGGAGTGAGTTTGCCTATTCCACTATCCATAAAAATGTACATCAAAGTGGAGGGTATGTAGCACTGTGGGACTTTTGGGGAGGTGGCCTCACTTATAATACCAAACTTCCAGGAAGTTCTGCAGATGAAACAAACTTTACTTCTTCCCGACAAGTTCAGATAACATCCAACACCTATGCTACAATGAATAGAGCTTTTGGGGATCATAATATTAAGGTAACAGCAGGTTTGAATGTGGAGAGTGGAGAATCCACAATGCAATACTCAAAGAAAATGGGGCTGATGGATAACCAGCTCCCTCAGCTCCCGTTGGCTACAGGTGCTGCAACTGTTAATGGCAGTGCTGGGGATTGGGCAGTTGTAGGTTGGTTTGCCAGGTTGAACTATAATTATATGGAGAAGTACCTTCTTGAGCTCAATGGCAGATATGACGGATCATCAAATTTCCCTGCACACACCCGTTGGGCTTTCTTCCCGTCTTTCTCAGTTGGATACCGAATTTCTCAGGAGCCATTTTTTGCTCCATTGAAACAGATAGTGTCGGATATGAAGATTAGGGGTTCGTACGGACTTGTAGGAAATCAGAATGTTGGAGCTGACAGATTTATTCCAACAATGTCTACAGCGTATGCAAGCTGGCTCTCCGGTGGGGCCAAAGTGTTGTACACCGGGCTGCCTGCGAATGTCTCCAATGATCTTTTTTGGGAAGATGTGGCAACTTTGGATTTGGGAGTTGATATGAGATTCTTTGATAACCGTTATGGGATAACTTTTGATTGGTTCCAGAGGGTAAACCGCAATATGTTGAGTGTAGGAGAGACCCTTCCTGAGACATTTGGTACAGCTGCAGCAATGGTGAATGACGGAAAACTCCGTACACGCGGTTGGGAAATTACTTTGGACGGAAGCCACTCTTTTGCCAATGGACTCAGTATTTATGCCAATGTGAACATAAGCGATTATAAGAGTGTGATAACAGAATGGAATGCCAATTCTGCCAATCTGCTTACCAGTAATTATAAAGGTAAAGTTATAGGTGAGATATGGGGATTTGAGACAGACAGGTACTTTACATCTGACGCAGATGTGGCCTCTTCTCCAAGTCAGGTTGGATTGCAGACAGGAAACTTTGTTTATGGCCCTGGAGATATCAAGTTTAAGGATTTGAATGGGGACAATGTGATTGATGCCGGACAGTCAACACTTGAGAATCATGGGGATTTGAAGGTAATAGGAAATACAACACCGCGCTATCAGTATAGCTTTAGGATAGGTGGTGCGTGGAAAGGCTTTGATGTGGATATTTATTTCCAAGGTATAGGAAAGAGAGAGTTGTGGGCAACAGGAAACGAGGCTATACCTTATTATAGGGGAGCTGATGTTATGTACGAGCATCAAATGGACTTTTGGAGTCCAGATAACCCGGATGCAAAATATCCTTTGCCATATACAGGCAACGGAACCAGTGCCATTAACGGTATCAGATATATGGCCAATGCTGCGGCAAACTCTGGAAATAACTTCTATCCGCAGACAAAATATCTGCTTGATTTGTCATATTTGAGACTCAAAAACCTTACAATAGGATATTCATTGCCTCATAAATGGATTGCAAAGGCAAATCTTACCAAGGCCAGAATCTATTTCAGTGGGGAGAACCTGTTTGAATTCTCCCAGAAGAAGATACCTATAGATCCTGAGATAACCGCAGGTTCTGCAACCTCCAACTTTTACGGAAGAACAGCTCCGTTTGAGAGGATTATCTCTTTTGGAATACAGTTAGGAATGTAAAACAGTATGGTTATGAAAAAAATATATACATATAAAAATGTGATAGGAGCAGCCTTTGGAATATTTATTCTGCTAAGTGTTGTTTCCTGTTCAAAGGACTTTTTGGACAGAGGTTCCAAGACGCTGTTTCAGGATGGAAACTTCTGGACCAGTGAAAATAATGTCAAGTCTTACTGCTGGGAATTCTATAATCTTTTCACAGGTTATGGGACTGGTACAAATGGAGATTTCTATTTTACCACCTTTACAGATGATCAGGCTGCAAGGGGTATGAATCTGTTCCCAACAACCGCTCCTGCAACAAACAGCCATTGGGATTATACATATATCAGAAAGGCCAATCTGTTGTTGGCAAGGGTTCCGCAGATGGATATGCTGAGCAGTGAGGCCATTAACCATTATTTGGGTGTAGCCAGATTCTTCAGAGGATTTGAGTACGCTAATCTGGTGCGTCACTTTGGTGATGTTCCATATATAAATGCCTATTTGGACCAGTCTGATATACAGGAGATTTATGCTCCTCGTACTCCAAGGAAAGAGGTGGTTGACAGTATTATAGCAGATTTGCAGTTTGCATCGGCCAATCTTAGAAGTATAGACAGAAGTAAGGCATTGGGAGATGTGAATGTTCTCTCATCGGAGGTGGCACTTGCGTTTTTGGGCAGGGTGGCCCTTTATGAAGGGACATATGCAAAATATGTTACAGGAGATGTTGCATGGGGAGAGTCTTTGTTGAGGATTGCAATGGAAGCGGCAGAGGAAATTGTCGGGAGTGGGAAATTCTCCCTTACTCCGGTGTATAGAGATTTGTACAGTTCTTTGGACTTGTCTAAAAATCCGGAGGTGCTCCTCTATAAGGAGTATGTTTCTGGAGTGCTTACACATTCTGTTATTGGATATACTAACAGCAGTACCATGATGGATGGACTTACTAAAGATGCAGTAGATTCATTCCTGTGTACCGACGGACTGCCAATTTTGTTGTCGGGGATGTATGCCGGCGATGAAAACATATCTCAAACGTTGGCTAATAGGGATATGCGCCTTGTGCAGTCTGTGGAGGGGGAACTTGCATACATCGGGAACCCTAACGGAAAAGGTTTTACCTCCAGCACAGGATATATTATAACAAAGTTCAATAATAGTACGTTGGGGGCTTCAGATGTGCTGGCACCCAACAATCCTACAGATGCTCCACTTTTCTGGTTGGCTGAGAGTATGCTCAACTATGCAGAGGCTGCTGCTGAATTGGGACTTATAACTCAGGATATTATAGATGCGACAATAAATATGCTCAGAGAAAGAGGAGGGGTAGCACCTATGCTTTTGGCTTCTCTTCCCGACGATCCTGTGAGGGATGCCGATGTTTCTCCTCTGTTGTGGGAGATTCGCAGGGAGAGAAGATGTGAACTTCTTATGGATGGATTTAGGGAATGGGATATCCGCAGATGGGGTAAACTTATGTATCTCAATCCGTCTGTAAAACCATCTATTTTTCAGGGAGCCAGGATTGATATAGCTTCTGGTGTAGATGGAATGCCTTCTGAGAATGCCCCTGCAATAGATAGTGAGGGATACATCCTTCCATATGGAGATGGGGCCACAAGGGTAGTTGAGGTACCAAAAAATTATCTTGAGGCAATACCTACAGGAGAACTTACACTATACCAGATTAAAGGGGTTGACTTTCCTC
This sequence comes from Candidatus Egerieisoma sp., assembly GCA_045613465.1. Taxonomy (GTDB): domain Bacteria; phylum Bacteroidota; class Bacteroidia; order Bacteroidales; family UBA932; genus Egerieousia. The sequence goes on along the minus strand of JAZLBB010000090.1, from coordinate 9,490 downwards.
AGAATCCAGGATGGTAAACGATAGTTCAGGTAAATGGAGCCGGTTGTAATTCCGGCTCTTTTTTTGTTTGAAAAAATATCATTATCTTTGGTTGGATTGAAAATTTATAACATTATGTTCGCAAAAGAGATATACATCAGCAGACGTGAGCGTCTTATGCAGAAAGTGGGCGAGGGCCTGATTTTGTTGCTTGGTAACAGTGAGGCTTCGAGCAACTATCCTGCAAATACATATAAATTCAGACAAGACAGTACATTCTTATATTTCTTTGGTCACAGTGAGCCGGATTTGGCGGCTATTCTTGATCCTCAGACTGGAGACCAGATCTTGTTTGGAAACAATGTGGATATGGATGACATCATATGGATGGGTCCTCAGCCAACAATTGCAGAGAAAGGTGCTCAGGTGGGCATTACCCATACAGAGCCATTTGCCGCTTTGGGAGAGTATCTTAAAAAAGCTCAGGAGCAGGGTAGAAAAATACATTTTCTGCCTCCATACAGGAACTACAACAAAATATTGTTGCACTCATTGTTAGGTTTGCCTGTGGCATCGTTGAAAGAGGCTGCATCACTTGAGTTGATTAAGGCCGTGGTAGATTTGAGAATCATCAAAGAGCAGTGTGAATTGGATGAGATTCACAAGGCTTGCGATATAGGATATGAGATGCACTACACCGCAATGAAAATTGCAAAACTTGGAATGGTAGAGCAACAGATTGCAGGAGTTATGGAGGGGATAGCACACTCAAAAGGGGCAATGACCTCCTTCCCGACAATTCTTTCACAGAATGGTGAGACCCTTCATAATCATTCTCATCACCAGATTCTTACAGATGGACGTCTTATTGTAATTGATGCAGGTGCTGAGAACAATATGAACTATTGTTCTGATTTTACCAGAACTATTCCAAGCAGTGGTAAGTTTACCCAGCAGCAAAAGGAGATTTACAATATTGTGGCGGCAGCTAATAACCTTTCACAGGAGATTGCCCGTCCTGGCTTAACTTATAAGGAGGTACACTTGGCTGCATGCCGCGTGCTGGCACAAGGCTTGACAGATCTTGGCCTGATGAAAGGCAATGTAGACGATGCTGTGGCAGCTGGAGCTCATGCCTTGTTCATGCCTCACGGCTTGGGTCACAATATGGGCCTTGATGTTCATGATATGGAGGATTTGGGCCAGATATATGTAGGATATGATGAGCAGGTACGCCCTTCAAGCCAGTTTGGTCTTGCCAGTCTTCGTATGGGAAGAATGCTGAAGCCAGGTCATGTGCTGACTGTAGAGCCAGGTTGTTACTTCATTCCTGCTTTAATTGACCAGTGGGAAGCAGAGGGTACCAACAAAGATTTCATCAACTTTGACGCACTTAAAGCTTACCGCACATTTGGCGGTATAAGACTTGAGGATGATATAGTGGTTACTGAGAACGGTTGCAGAATGCTTGGCAGCAAGCGTTTGCCTATTACTCCAGAGGATGTGGAGAAAGAGATGTTGGGATAATTTTATTCAAATTATAAAAGGAGGGCAGCCATATATGGTTGTCCTCCTTACTTTTCTGGAAATACAGGTTTATCAAATTTGGGGAAAATTGATATTTTCTTTAACCACTATTGCTTTAGGGAAATACGGCAATATCTTGCCTAACTCCTTCACTGCTTCTGATTTTGTGCGATAGTCACCCACTACAACCTTAAAGAAAGGATTTGTATAACTTCTGTATGTTGGTATTTCTGGAAACTGCTCCTGAAAAGCTATCTCAAGCTCCTCGGATTCAACCCTAGCTGTTTGCTTATTGTCAAAGAAAAGCCTTATGCGATATCCGTTGCGTTTTCTTTCTGCATTGTTTTTCAGATATAAATCATAGGCCTGCTCAAATTCTTGTGGCTGGTTAATCTCTATGTTTCCATTTCCCTCCTGTTCCAATAGCTGGAATATGCTTGTACCTACCAAAGATGAGTCAGCCAAAGGGGGCCTTATAATGACAGGTCTGGTAGTGTCAGCCTCACTCTTTACATCGTTTTGCAGTGTTGTATTTTGTGCCAACGCTGGAAATGCTGTCAAAGCAAAAAGTATAATGGCAAAGATATATTTCATGTCTATAAATTTATATTTTCGAGCAGTTGCTTAAGAGGTATCTCTTTTATTTTAAGGTGTTTGCTTATGATGCCTTTCTTTATTTGCACGTCTGCATCAATTGTGTAATTCCCCGATCTAAAGGAACTTAATTTAATACCGGATGATAAAAGTGCCAATGGGTCTGAGACCTCAACCGCCAAACTGGTTTTAATAGTAGCTGGTTTGCCAGGAGGTACTTCAAACTCCTGTGGAAGTGTTATCCTTGCAAATTCAACGCCGTTTTTCTTTACTGTTCCCTCCATTGAGACTATCCTGAATGTGCTCTTTGTGGGGTTGTTTATCTTTAAAGTTGTCTGTATTTGTGCTCCGGTGAGTGCGGTAATTTTTACTTTCCCAATCTCTACATCATTAAGAGAAATTTGCCTATAGTTTGAACATCCCTGCAGCAGAAGGGTTGAGAATAGGAGGAAAAGGAAAAATTTCTTCATCGGGATGCAGATTTAAAAAAGTATTGTTGGACAAAGGTAAAAAAAGTTATAAAAAACTTATATTTGTGTTTTAATAATTTGATAAGATGAGTAACAAATATTCTTCGGTTAAACCTATTGTAAACAGTGCCCTTCCGCAGGTATTCATTGAAACCTACGGGTGTCAGATGAATGTGAATGACAGTGAGGTGGTGCTTTCTGTGCTACAGAAGGCTGGTTATGCTTTGTGTGAGAGTCTGTCTCAGGCTAATGTCATTTTGGTAAATACCTGTTCAATTAGGGATAATGCCGAGCAGAGGATTTGGGGAAGACTGGATGTGTTCCTTCAGGAGAAAAAGAAGAGGAGTAATGTAGTGGTTGGAGTACTTGGCTGTATGGCCGAGAGATTGAAGGAGGAGTTGCTTCAACATCCGGCTGTAGATATTGTTGCAGGTCCTGATTCGTACAGAAATATTGCAAATCTGATTGCGGCTCTTGATACAGGGGAGAAACAGATAAATACAAAATTGCTTAGAGAGGAGACTTATTCAGACATTTCTCCGGTACGTCTTGACAAAAATGGTGTTTCTGCATTCATCTCCATTATGAGAGGATGTAACAATATGTGCTCGTATTGTGTGGTACCTTATACCAGAGGCGCAGAGAGAAGTAGGGATCCTCACAGCATTGTAAGGGAGGCGCAGGAACTTTTTGAGGCAGGATATAAGGAGGTTACCCTATTGGGTCAGAATGTTGACTCGTATAAATGGGTTAATCCCGACAACTCTACAGATACAACCAACTTTGCACAGCTGTTGGAGCTTGTAGCATTGGTGAGTCCACAGTTGAGGGTGAGATTCTCAACTTCGCATCCAAAAGATATGGGTAATGGCGTTTTGTACACAATGGCAATGTATCCGAATATCTGCAATCATATCCATCTTCCAGTGCAGAGCGGTAGCGATGCCATGCTGGATAAGATGAACAGGAAATATACAAGAGAAGGATACCTGTATAGAGTTTCAAAAATAAGGGAGATACTCCCAGATTGTGCTATCAGTACCGATATCATTGCCGGATTCTGTGGTGAGACTTTGGAAGATCATGCAGATACTATTTCAATCATGAAAGAGGTTGGTTACGACTCTGCATTTATGTTCCAGTACTCAATGAGACCCAATACCAAAGCGCACAGACACTTTGTAGACGATGTTCCATTAGAGGAGAAGACCCGTAGACTTAATGAGATTATAGAGCTGCAGAATACCCTTTCATTGGAAAGCAATAAAAAATGTGTTGGTAAAGAGTATGAAGTGCTTATTGAGGGTACATCAAAACGCTCTGCAGAACAATTGTTTGGTAGAACACCTCAAAATAAGGTATGTGTATTTGACGGCAAAGGTCACAAAATAGGAGATTATGTAACTGTAAAGGTTAACTCCTGTACTTCCGCAACCCTATTGGCAGAGTTGGTGGAAGAGTAACTTATAAAAAAATTAACACTTAAAAATATATATGTTATGACAAAAATGAAAACCGTATACCTTGGCGGTCTAAGAACAGAAGCCGAGCATTTGCAGTCTGGTAATAAACTTATTACCGATGCTCCACTAGATAATAACGGTAAAGGTGAGTTTTTCTCTCCAACCGATTTGTTGGCAACATCATTGGGTAGCTGTATGCTTACAATTATGGGTATTTCTGCCCCTGCATATGGTTACAATCTTGAAGGAACTGTTATTGAAACTGAGAAAATAATGGGAACCAATCCAAGAAGAGTAGTGGAGTTGAAACTGGATATTACTTTCCCTAAAGATAACAACTACACCGACCAGCAGAAGAGAGTAATAGAGGCTGCGGCAAAATCATGCCCGGTATACAACAGCTTGCATCCCGATATTAAGAAGTCAATAACTTTTAACTACTAAAATTAAAATTTTAGATTAAAAAGTTTGGAGATTAAATAAAAGTTAGTACATTTGCGCTCTCAAAGTTCTTTACTTTTATAAAGCGGTCTTTAAGGAGCGCAAATGAAAGGCCCAGATGGCGGAATCGGTAGACGCGCTGGTCTCAAACACCAGTGGGGCGACCCGTGCCGGTTCGACCCCGGCTCTGGGTACGAAAAACCCTCTTAGAAGCAATTCTGAGAGGGTTTTTCTTTTTTCTTGCACCACATTTGCACCACATAATTACTAAGTTGGCCTGCAAATTCTTATAATGACTAATCTTTTAAATAAGACTCTGCTTTTTTGACAATATCAGCATCTAACTTCCCAGATGACTCAATGATATACTTTAAAGCATCTTTTTCTAGACCTTCTCGGAACAATCTTTTACTCTTGCTAGTTCTGGAATTCCAACTTTTATCAGTATATTTTCTATCAGAATATTTTAATGAAATTTCATTGCTGGTAATCTCTGAATTCAACTTTATTTCTGGATAAAAAATTGTAATAAAAGCCTCTCGGCCAATGCGATTTACTATAGTTTTAATTTCTATTTCTTTGATATTATTCATAGCCTTGATTTTTCTTCAAAGTTAAAAAATTCTTGAATTCAGGGCACTTGTTTTTATTTGTGACAAAAGTTGTCAAACTCTAAAATTAGCTTTGTAAAAAAGTTAAAATTATGAGAAAGTACACGGCAGTTTTCACAGACAAGAAAAGAAATTTCATTAAAACCAGTTATTATGCAGAGGACCACAAAGAGGCAATTGCAAGTGCCCAAAAATATGAAGCATGGCCTAATGTGGTAATTTTTGATGACACTTACACATTTATTCAAGGTTATGGGGATATAATTTACCTGAACGGTGCTGTAATTGAAATGAGTGGAGCATGGCAAACGAATCTTGAAAAAGCGTCTTACCTTGCGACTCTGTCACAATATGATTCTGTTCGTATAGTCCTTAACAGAGCAGCAAAGTTGATTCATCATAAGGAGCCGTCTATAACTGGCAGACCTAGTAGAATCAAATATTTTAATGAAATAGGATTTGAATTGCAGCGGTTAGCTTCTAAATGCATAAAGGAAGCTGAGGCCCATGATGAACGTTGTTGGATATTTTAATCAATAATCTCTAATCAACATGAAAGTAACAGATTTAGTTCCGGTGTGTGTATTACCTACCGAAAGTCACGATGTTCTATACCTGCATAAAGATGATATAGGCAAAGAAATGTCAGTCTGCCTGTTTATGGACTACGACTCAAAGGCAAAGAATCCAATACTTCTGATGCATCAAACACAAATGTATTTAACAAGATCTCTTGTTGATTATTGGATTGAAGGGACGCCTGAAAATATCAAATTCTATCTGGACAGATTGATTAGAAAATATCCAGATGATTATATAGCGATAACCCTTGAGGCATTTGAGAAATTTAGGAATTTCTATAATAATACCTCATGGGAGGACCTTAGTACAGGAGAACTCTTTCAGACCCTAGAAAGTATTTTGAGCGAAAGAGACAACGAGTATATATCAACTATAAAATAACGCTTATTATGGACTTGACAAAAAGAGGAAAACCAGAAAACAAAAAAAGGTTTAAAGAATTATTGAACAGATATCCAGCAGAGCCTGAGCACAAATACCCATTAACAGAGGATGGAAAATACGATCTTCGCAATATGGAAATTATTGACAATTTTTATGACAATGTGAAATATACCGACGAAGAAATTGAATTCATGGCTGAACACGACTTTGATGCATTCAGCAACAAATTCCCAAGTTTGTGTGAATATTACATGGAATGCTTAGATAACATTATTTAATCTCTCAACTTTAACATATAGCTGATTGAATTTTACTATTGGCTTTCCTAGATAAGTGGACACATTAAATCCTCTTGCTTTGAGGTACTCAATCACTTTATTTCTCACATTGTCGGGATAATAAATAGTTAAAATTTTGTTCTTGACTTTATCCTGCCATGCAGCAGGACTGGTTATTAATGAAGTATTGCTTATATCCGCAATTTTGAGTCCCAATGCAACTATACTGTCACAGAAATCTCCATAATCTACTGCTGGCTCATACCCAAGCTGAGATCTCACCTCTTGAACAAGAAGTTTGATAAGAAGCAGATCCTGTGTAAGATCAAGTTCTTGAATACATTCAAGTTCCACCTGTACCATATCCATAACAAATGGATCAATTACTCCAAAGAGCTTCTTCAAGCCCCATTCTGTCTGAAATGCGAGTGACACCTTTTCTATTTTTCTGTTATTCTTCTCTTTTTTCTTTAAAGTAGTAATCTTAGCCATAATAATGAATTCTTTAGAGTTAGCGATATCTTTTAAGCAAAGATATGTGCAGCTTCTGCAATAATCTGGCAGAATACAGTGTAAGTGAAAATATATTTTACGTGCCATAATTTTGCAGAAGCGTTTATTAACTTTGCTATCACTATGGCAAAGAATTATTTCAAATCATATATCTGGCTTTTGGAAACGCTCCAAAGCAAAGGTCCTTTAACCTTGAAGAAAATCAAGAGTCTGTGGCTTGACAGCAGTGTGAATGAAGACGGCAAAGAACTGGCGACACGTACATTTGCTAATCACATCACGTCTATAGCAGACATCTTTGGAATCGACATCGTATGTGACCGCAGAGACAATACATATTATATTGAAAATACCGAGGACATGAACGGACACGGTATTCGTAACTGGATGCTCAATGCTTTAAGTCTGAATTCTCTTCTTTCAGAAGGCGCGAGCCTACATGACCGCATTTTCTTTGATGAAGTACCATCAAAAGATAAGTTTCTGGCCGTTATTATTCAGGCAATCCGCGATAGTAAGAAGGTTGAAATCCGTTACCAAAGCTTCAGGAAGAAGCATGAAGATCATTTCGTATTTGAGCCCTATTTCTTAAAGGAATTTAAGCGCAGATGGTATCTGTATGGATACAAAGGTGATCCAGATGGATGCAGAATGTTGTCTCTTGATAGGATGATAACAGCGAGAATCACATCAGAGAATTTCACCTTGCCTAAAGAGTTTTCTACCGATGGATATTTCGAAAACATATACGGAGTGCGTGTATATTCGGACATGAAGCCGGAGAAGGTACTCCTTAAAGTCTCGACAATGCAGACCAAGTACTTCCGCTCACTCCCGTTGCATCGGAGCCAAAAGGAGATAGAAACAAATGAAGGCCATAGTGTATTCTCATATTTCCTGACTACAGACTACGATTTCAAGCAGGATATACTATCATTTGGGAACGAAGTAGAAGTGCTGGAGCCAATAGAATTGAGAGAAGAAGTAAAGAGAAGATTAGAAGAGAGCATTTTACGTTACACGAAATAATTTATAACTATGCAAGTAACATTTAAGAACAATAAAGGTGAAGTTATCAATGATAGCAATTGGGAAGCATCGTGGAAACCTAAAAAAGAAACTCAATGGAAAGATGGACGTAGTTCTAAAGAGTTTGCTAAATTTGCTTCCAAGGAGTATTTTTTTACGAAACTGATCTCACAAGTATTGACATCATGCGGTATTACCGAACAAGATTTTACATGCACTCCAGAATACGAAAGCAGTTTGGGTAAAGGATTTGGAAAAGGAGGATGTAGGAATCATGATCTTCTGATGAAAGGTGATGAAGATTGTATAATTGGTGTTGAAGCAAAAGTATCAGAATCTTTTGATGAAGACATAGAGAAAATACTCGACAAGCAAAAGAAAAAATACAACGACAACGAAACAAAGACAAGGGCATATAAATTAAGAAGGTATTTAGTAAAAGAAGATAATCAAGATGTTGATAAAATAGGTTATCAACTTTTTACAGCAACTAGGGCTACAATTAACAGTGCTATTGATAATAAAAAAAAGAAATGTATTGTTTTAGTCATTGTTTTTGCAGGTGAGATTGACAAAGGTAATCAATACGAGGAAAAGGTAGCCAAGAACAATAAAGATTTCGTTGAGTTTTGCAAAGCTGTAGGAGTGCAAGACGGAAAAATTAAGATAGATGGTATTGAGTGTTGGATAAAGAAAGTTTCAGTAAATATATCTAAATCATATACCTTTTTAGTAGAGTAAAAGATACCTATGCCAATTATATTTGAAACATTAAAAACAGAAGCAAAAATTTTCCATGAACTAAATAATAATCCACATTGGTGGAACCGATTTAAGGAAGATTCTTCATTATACATAGAAGTAAGAAAAGACAATCAGGTGAATGTTTATTTTGAAGGTGGAAGCATTGCCCGAATACACTACTGTAGCAAACATAAGAAACTGCAAGTCTTTACGCATCATAAATACTTGGGGCTTCCTGCTCCTTCAAAAAGTAGCTTGTATATTGAGTGTAGTGATTTCATTGATTCTTGTTTGAATGATGTATTAGATAGGGTAAAGACTGTTTATTCACAAAAAGGTAGTATTGATGGTGTAGTACCTAAAGAGAAATGGTCGGAAAAGTATATCCAAGGAACATTAATAGTACAATCTCGCCAGTATCATCTTGATTCAGAGTTTGCATATAATGATAGTGAGACAAGCAACCGTATAGATTTAGTAAGATGCTCTGACGGTATGGTTACCTTTGTTGAACTCAAGCGAATGGGTGATAATAGAATGCTTCATGAAACTGATGCAACTCCGGAGGTCGTTTATCAAATGAATAGATACAAGCAGTTTATTGAAAAATACTCTTCTCAACTTCTTGAATACTATCAAAAGCTATATGATATAAAGAAAATATTAGAATTGCCTGTTCCTGAGTCTCGGCCAATATGTATCAATCCTATTCCCGAATTATTGATATTCGATTGCTGGGAAAAGAATACAAAAGGTAGAGATGAACACCGTCGCAGATTGTGCGAAATTCTGCAAAAGGAGGATGTCAAGTTCTCTATAATGACAGATTTTTAGCACCGTATGCAAAGTTTTTGCATACCATGTGGCGATTTAGT
>JAZLBB010000089.1:0-6865 GCA_045613465.1 Candidatus Egerieisoma sp. | reverse complement strand
CTGTTCTTGCTTGCCCTATTTCCGAATGTTGCCGCAGTTGCCAACATAGGAACCATCAAACCCAATATCAATAATAGTTTTTTCATAATTTTTTGATGTTTTATAATAGGACTCACTCACCCGCTTTTTGTTAACAGAAATATTTCATTTTTTAATCAAAAAAAGATAGAGTAAAAAGAGATTGTAATACTCAAACCGTTTCACTCTACCTTTATATTCTATAATTCTCCCCTTCTAATCTTCTTATGCACCTCACGGTATTCCTTGTGCGAAAGATTTTTAAAGACATCAACCTTTACCCCGTTGCTTTCCAATGCAGAAACAATATCGGGATAATCTTTTGGATTGACCATAGAAATACCTAAAAACAACCCACCTCGTTTTCTGCCAACCTTTGATAAATTTTAGTCATTATAACCCTTTTAAACTATGCCTTTGGCATATAATTTCCACTTCACCAAAGTTAACAAATATTTTTCAGCGCTGGAATGATACACGTGTGAGACAATAAAACAAGCCCCGCAACCTCATCCCGAAGCTGCAGGGCTTGCCCGACTTAACCTAACTTAAAAAACTATTTCACCTATATAACAAAACCTTTAAAGAAAAGTTTAAAGAATCAGATTCTTGGTTTTTGCACAATTGCAATAATCTGAGAAACTATATAAATGAAAAGTCCGTATATAACTGGTATTAGTCCAGTGCTCAATCCTGAACATAACAACCAGAATGGAACACCTTTAGCAGCTACTACTCCTTGCAATGCGCCCAAAGTACCCAACAGGGCGTATAAGATACTAAAGGCACAGGCAATCTTTCCAATATTGGTTACCCATGCTGGAGCTTTCCATGCAGCAAGACATAATCCAATTAGCATCAAAGTAAGAAGTCCCATTCCAAATGGGCCACCTTGTAAAAAATAAGAAAAAGCAATCATAACGGTAATTTTTTAATTTGTTAAACGTCTCTGCAAAGTTCATCCAAGAGGCACATTTTTCCAATTTTAAAACCCCTTGTACAGATGTAGAAACCCTTCAAAAGCCTTAATTGGGAACTTCTGACTATGATTTTCAATAGTAAACTTAGGAATTATAGTTAATTTTGAGAAAAAAATAATGAACTAAAAAATGAACAGGTCCATTGCCTTTGAAATCATATTCTGGCTTGTAGGTACATTAACAATGAGTCTTATTTTTATGAGTGGCTGCAGTTCTTTCTCAATTGCATTCATGTACTCATCCTTAATGTTGCCAGCCATGATTATGGCAAACTTTCTATATAAAAAGATCTCTTTCCAAAATAGGAGGAAAGGCATAGAGACTGTAATCTGGTTAGGCAGCGCAGTTATCGTATCCGCATATTTTGGACTATGCATTGGAAGCTGGTATTTGAACGAATATAGTGTTGGTGACGTGTTTATGCTAAATCCCGTACTCATTATTTTTAGTATAGGCTCTCTTTGCGCATTGAACTTCTTACTTAAAGAAAAAGTTTTCAAACGAAACCTTGAACCTGAAAAGACAGACACTATAGAATTTATATCTGACAGAAAAAAGATCTCTCTTCAAGTTTCAAAAATCAAATATATTGAATCAAATGACTCTGAAGTCTGGGTAAGATGTACCGGAGAGGAATCCTACCGTACCAAAATGAATATATCCAGATGGGAAGAATTCCTTAACCCTCATTTCATCAGGGTTCATCGCTCATTCCTTGTAAACAAGGAGCATATTGTATCCTGGGAAGCCACACAAGTACACTTGGCTGATGAAACTATTCCTATCTCAAGAAAGTATAGAGATTATAATCCGTAGACAGTTTTGTCTTTCAGGAGTTATAAAAAAGACAGTCACTATTATGTGGCTGTCTTTTTGTATTTATGTCTAAATGCTTTACAAGATGTTTAATTTTTCCTGTTTCGTTTAGGTTCTCTTCTGTTCCACCATCTTACCCTTATGCGGTGTACCCAAAGACGTACAGGGGTAATGTAGCGCTCAATTTTTTCAGGATAGATGTCGGGAATACTTACCAGAATTCCGGTTTCTTCTACACCTCCAAATCCATGGTTGATGGCAGTACCAAATACTTTCATGGTAGGGGAGAGGTTCATGTAGGAGTTGATTAGTGGTGGAATGTGCTCTCCGTTGTTCTTCAACTCTTTCTGCAGAACTTTGTATCCTTCTTTGTAGTCCAGGTCTTTGAATATTTCGTGGTGTGTAGGGTTGTCTATGTCACAGATGAGAGGTGTGATAGGCCTCACCAAAGATTGCTGGTCTTTAAAGTATTTCTTAAGGAAGAACAGCAACATGTTGCGGGCCCTAAAATTGTATGTTGTATACATGGTAACTTTCCCAAAGAAGTATTTTATCTGAGGGTTTTTAACCATTAGAGCTCCAAGCCCGTCCCAAAGGTTGTCAAGAGCGTACAGACTTTTACGTTTAAGGTTAGTGCTTTGGTAGTTTGGCTGTACGAATGATCTGCCCAACTCTATAGTATAGGGCATATATTCATTTATAAACTCATCTGAAAAGTCAAAAAGTTCAGTTGTGGCCAATTTTGCTTTATCCAGCCCTTTGCAGTGGATGTATCTGTAGCCTCCAATGATCTCCCTGTCTTTTGGATCCCATACTATAAGTTGGCGGTAAGGATCTTTAGGGTCCAAGTCAAACTCGTCAATATCAATGGACTTTCCGGTTCCACCTCCACCCATCCTAAAAGAGAGCTCTCTAAGTCTTCCAATCTCCCTCATTGTATTTGGAGAGTTGTGGGCTGTTACTTCGTATATAAAGTTTTTTCCTTTTCTGGTAACTCTTATGAATTTCTCTTTGGTGAGTTCTTTCATAATGAGTTTCCTGTCTACAGGTTCAATAATACGTTCCATCAATTTTCAGGTTTTAGTCGATAGCATTTGTTTCTAATCTCCAGGCACCACTCGTCCAAAGTTTTGCTGGAGTCAATTGAAGATATAGGAATAGGTTCTCCAATTGTCACTTCAAATATACTGTTTTTTTGGCGGAACATTTCGTCGGGAAGAAAAATCATTTCTATATTGAATTTAATTCCCAATGCTTTTCTTATCTTGGCCAGACGATAGAAGAACATTGAGTTGCGGCCTTCAAAGTATATTGGTACTATATCTCTGTTGTATTTTTTTGCCTGTTTAAGAAAGTTCCTGTGCCATTTGAGATCTGTGATTTCTCCGTTTATGAGGCGTGAACACAAACCTGCCGGAAAGTAAAGGATTTGAGCATCCGATGCGTAAGCATCATGTATTTTCTGGCCGTAATCTTTCCCCATCCTTCCATGTTTGTTTACCGGTACAAAAATATTTCTAAGGGGAATTACATTCATGAGAATGTCATTTACAACAAATTTTATTTTTTCTGCACTTTTCCCAAAAAGAGAAATTAGGGTTAGGCCATCGAGCCCTCCAAGAGGGTGATTTGATACAAAAATATATTTTTGTGAAAGGTCTAAACTCTCTTTGTTTGTGAACTTTACGTTGCTTTTTACGTTTAGCCACTGAAGGACTTTATCGGCAAATTCTACATCAATGGTGCCATTGCTGTATTCCAGTATCTGGTTAAGTTCATCCTGGTGAATTATCTTTTTTAACCAGTTGATGATAAACTTTGGTGCGTATTTTGCTAATCTCTGACTTTTAGAAGCAATAACGGCATTAATATCTATTCTTAAATCTTTGTTCTGGCTTTCCATGGCAGGGGTTATTTGTAGATGCTAAGTTAAAAAAAATTGTATCTTTGCCATATGTTAAAACAAGGGTTACAACAAAAACAGCAACAAAAGTTATCACCTTTACAGATCCAGACAATAAAACTGCTGGAACTTCCCACTTTGGAATTGGAGCAGAAGATAAGGAAGGAACTGGAGGAAAACCCTGTTCTTGATGAAATCACAGCTGGTGATGATCCCGACGATGATTCTCCAAAGAATGTCTCTTTGAGTGAATATCCGGCAGATGATCCAACACCATCTTATAAATTGTATGTGAACAATCAGGGGAAGGACAGCAAACCCCAATACAATACCTTTTCAGTTAGGGAGAGTTTTCAGGAGAATCTTATAGTGCAGTTGGGCTACAGAAAGATGGATGAGCGATCAAGAGCTATAGCTGTATTTATGATTGGAAGTCTTGACGATGACGGTTATCTCAGAAGAGACCTGGAGTCTCTTTCATATGATATTCTGCTTCGCCTTAATATAGAGACCTCAGAGGAGGAGCTTGAACAGATTCTAAGGATTATTCAGGAGTTTGAGCCTGCAGGTATAGGAGCCAGGGATCTTCAAGAGTGTCTCCTTTTGCAGATTATACCTAAGAATGAGGCACAGGAGAGAGCTCGTACCATATTGGAAATCTATTTTCAGGAATTTACAAAGAAACACTACTCAAAGATAATTTCCAGAATGGGAATTACTCAGGAAGAACTGAAAGAGGCAATTGATGAGATAGTGAGACTTAATCCACGCCCAGGTGGGCAGATAGATGATTCGTACGAAGATCAGGTGCAGCAGATTATTCCAGATTTCCTTTTGGAAGAAAAGGATGGCGAACTTATTATGAGTATGCCAAGATTTTCTGTGCCAGAGCTGAAAGTAAATAAAAGATATGCAGACCTGCTTATGGATTCATCAAATAACGGAACAAAGGCAGGAAAAGAGGCTGCCAGTTTTGTTAAACAGAAGCTGGACTCTGCAAAATGGTTCATTGAGGCAATAAAGCAGAGGCAGAATACCCTCCGCAATACAATGAATGCCATTATAGATTTTCAGAGAGAGTATTTTTTGGAGGGAGATGAGACCAAGCTCAAACCAATGGTGCTAAAAAATATTGCTGAAAAGACAGGCTTGGATATCTCAACCATCTCACGTGTTGTAAACTGTAAATACATACAAACCCATTTTGGTATTTATCCATTGAAATATTTCTTTTCTGAAGGTCTCATGACCGAAGGGGGAGAGGAGGTTTCTACCAGAGAAATTAAAAAAATCCTCTCTGAGAGTGTTGATTCTGAAAACAAGGGTAAGCCATTAACCGATGAGGAACTTGTAGAGGTTCTTAATCAAAAGGGATATAAAGTTGCCCGACGTACTGTAGCAAAGTACAGGGAACAACTCAATATCCCTATAGCAAGACTCAGAAAAGAGTTATAGTTTTGAACCATAGGCAAGGTCTCCTGCATCACCAAGCCCCGGTATAATATACGATTTGTTTGTAAGTTCCTCATCAATAGCGGCAACCCAAAGAGTTACCTTTTTATGAGGCAGCTGTTTTGACAGATATCCCAAACTATATTCGCTGGCAATAGGACATACAATATGTGTGTGGGCAGGTTCTCCATGTTCGCATAACTTGTTGTATGCCAACACCAGTGATGAACCGGTGGCCAGCATAGTGTCTGCAAGGACAAGAGTCTTACCCTCTACTGTTGGTGAACTTACATATTCAATCTGAATAGTGAACTTATTGTCTTTTCCGTATTTTCTGTAAGCTGCAATAAATGCATTCTGTGCTTTATCAAAATAGTTAAGCAGACCATTGTGCAAAGGAAGCCCTGCTCTAAGTATAGTTGCAAGAATCAGGTTCTCCTCTGGAACAGAACAATTTGCAATTCCAAGAGGGGTCGCGACCTCTTTAACGGTATAAGTTAGGGTTTTGCTTATTTCATAGGCAAAAATTTCTCCAATGCGTTCAAGATTCCTTCTAAAGCGGAGACTATCTTTCTGAATTTCCTTGTCCCTTATTTCTGCTACAAACCTGTTTAGGATTGAATTGTTTTCTCCAAGATTGATAACTCTCATAGCATTCCTGTTTTATATACGTATAAAGATACAAAATAAATCTCCAATCATCCAATATCTAAAGCAAGCCTTCATCTGCAAAACTGAAATATTCATCTCCTGCAACAATCAGATGGTCTACAAGTTCAATATCGCACATTTTGGCAGCCTTGTAAAGTTTGGCAGTCATGGATTTGTCTGCCTCCCCTGCAATTTTGCTTCCCGACGGGTGGTTGTGAACCAGAATAATATGGCACGAATTTCTGGCAAGTGCCATTTTTATGACAACCCTGATATCTACAGCAGTGGAGTCAAGGCCCCCAGTGGAAACCCTTTGCTTTCCAATAAGCCTGTTGCCTTTATTGAGGAATAGAACCCAGCACTCTTCGTAGGGCAGGTCTCTAAGCATAGGGACAACTATGGCCGCTGCCATAGTGGAAGAATAGATTTGTTTGAATTGAGGTGCGCTGGTGATTTCGCACCTTCTGGCAATTTCAAAGGTTGCCAATATGGAAAGGGCTTTCCCTGGTCCTACACCTCTGAATTTTTTGAGATCGTCATAGGAAAATTTCTTCAAGTTATGAAGTGAGTTCCCTGCTTCTCTGAGAATTTTTCTGCTCAGGTCAATGGCATTTTGGTCTTTGCTGCCCGAGCGTATTAGTATAGCCAACAACTCCGCATCACTCAGGCTCCCTGCTCCACGTTCAATAAATTTCTCTCTGGGCCTTTCATCTGCAGCCCAATCCTGAATTGTAAATCTCTCTCTCATGTGTATAAAAAAATAAAACTTCCCAAAGATTGGGAAGTTTTATCTTTATCTCAACAATTAGAGTAAATTTACGCTAGTTTGTTAACATAAACAGCAAGACCGCTCTTAAGGTTAGCAGCTTTGTTGCTGTGGATAATGTTCTTTTTAGCTAGTTTATCCAACATTGCAGCAACTTTAGGCATTAGAGCCAAAGCAGCCTCTTTGTCGGTTGTGTTACGCAATGCTTTGATAGCATTACGTGTTGTTTTTGCATAATAACGATTATGCAATCTACGCTTCGCATTCTGGCGATTGCGT
>JAZLBB010000088.1:0-1518 GCA_045613465.1 Candidatus Egerieisoma sp. | reverse complement strand
GCAGGCACTTGAGATTGCAGACAGCCTTATCCGTTCAGGAGCAATTGACATCATTGTAATTGACTCTGTAGCAGCCCTTACCCCTAAAGCAGAGATTGAGGGCGAGATGGGAGACTCAAAGATGGGCCTTCAGGCACGCCTTATGAGCCAGGCATTGAGAAAGCTTACTGCAAACATCAGCAAGACCAACACATGCTGTATCTTCATCAACCAGTTGAGGGAGAAATTGGGCGTAATGTTCGGCAACCCTGAGACAACCACCGGTGGTAACGCACTTAAATTCTATGCATCTGTAAGACTTGATGTTAGAAGAACCACGCAGCTAAAAGACGGCGAGGATGCAACCGGTAACCGTACAAGGGTTAAAGTTGTAAAAAACAAGATGGCCCCTCCTTTCAAGAAGGCAGAGTTTGACATCCTTTACGGCGAGGGAATCTCAAAAATCAGCGAGATCCTCGATCTTGGCGTTGAGTATGAGATCATCAAGAAGAGCGGCAGCTGGTTCAGCTACGGCGAGAGCAAGATCGGTCAGGGCCGCGAGGCTGTAAGACAGCTTCTTATGGACAACCCTGAGCTTGCAGAAGAGATTGAGGCAAAAGTTCGCGAGGCAATTGCAAATACAGGAGAACAGGACTAAAGATTTCAGAACAAACAAAACAGATTTTAGGATAAGTAGGGAGACCGTTTGGTCTCCCTTATTTTTTAGCAGCAATATCGAAATATCTAAACAACAAGTATTCCGCCATATGGGTAGTAGTGGGTGGCCTGCTGTACTGCCCTCAGTTTTTCTCCTTCAGCATTGTAAAAGAACTTGGTAGAGTTGCTGTTTGTAAAGGTCACCTCCTCAGGCAAATTTAACAAATTGTATTGGATATTGCCAATGCCTTTATTTTAATCCCGATAGAGATTGCAAAGATTAATTTTTTTGAAAGTCAAATGCGTATAACAAAGACCAAATCACTTCAGGGGACGACACAGTCTCCTTTGCGTCGTCATTGCTTCGCAATAAGTCGCAACCGTCGAATGAGGTCCCCTATGTGATTTATTCTTTGCTTTATATTCCTGACTTAAATAAAGAAAAGAAGGCGACCCTTATTAGTCGCCTTCCTAAAGTATTAAATTCCTATAAATCTATGATATCCTTTTAATCACTTATCAACCTTTATCAGTAAACTTTCCATACTTTATTTTATTAAAAAGCCAACTTGTCGGGACTACACCGCCAACATTTGCATTTTCCCACTTTACAGGCTTTTTATCACCTGAGTGAAGCCAATCTCTTTCCAATAATTCATCAAAATACCATAGTCTCCAACCTCTGTGGATATCTGCTTCTGGAAGCTCTATGTCTTGAAAACTACAAAATGGAATATCTTGTGTATCTCCAACATTCTTACAGCGATATGCCAAACTCCATAATCCATCCTTTATGCCACCAGAAGCATAACTATGAACATAAAAATCCGGAATATCACTAAGAATTTCTTCAAGTGAAGGCGTAGCATCTATAGGGTAGAC
>JAZLBB010000087.1:0-48413 GCA_045613465.1 Candidatus Egerieisoma sp. | reverse complement strand
AAAGTGACTAAAATTGTAGAAAATTTTTTTGGATAATTATACACTTAAAAAACATAAAATGGCCGAAAAATTAATATCACAGATTCCTGAAGGGCCTTTGGCTGAAAAATGGACAAAGCATAAGGCTCAAATTCGCGTAGTAAGCCCGGCTAACAAACGCAAACTGGAAATTATTGTAATTGGTACAGGCTTGGGCGGTGCAGCTGCTGCAGCTTCATTGGGAGAGCTTGGATACAATGTTAAAGTATTCTGTATCAGTGATTCACCAAGACGTGCACATTCAATTGCTGCACAGGGTGGTATCAATGCTGCTAAGAACTACACAAACGACAATGACTCTGTTTACCGTTTGTTCTACGACACTATCAAAGGTGGTGACTACAGAGCACGTGAGGCAAACGTTTACCGTCTTGCAGAGGTGAGCAACAATATTATTGACCAGTGTGTTGCACAGGGTGTTCCTTTTGCAAGAGATTATGGTGGATTGTTGGATAACCGTTCATTTGGTGGTGCACAGGTAAGCCGTACATTCTACGCTAGAGGCCAAACCGGTCAGCAGCTTCTATTGGGTGCTTATGCAGCACTTAACAGAGCAGTTGCAAAAGGTTCAGTAAAATCATACCCAAGATATGAGATGCTTGATCTTGTTGTTATTGATGGTCAGGCAAAAGGTATTATTGCAAGAAACTTGCAGAATGGCCAGATTGAGAGATTTGGTGCACATGCAGTAGTTATTGCAACTGGTGGTTACGGTAACGTATTCTTCCTTTCAACCAATGCTATGAACAGTAATGGTTCAGCAGCATGGCAGTGCTACAAAAAAGGTGCATTCTTTGGCAACCCTTGTTTTGCGCAGATCCACCCTACATGTATCCCTGTTCATGGAACACAGCAGAGTAAGCTAACCCTTATGAGTGAGTCATTGAGAAATGACGGACGTATCTGGGTTCCTAAGAAAATGGAGGATGTAGAAAAACTTAGAAAGAAACAGATCAAACCTTCACAGATTGCTGAGGAGGATAGAGATTACTACTTGGAGAGAAGATATCCTGCATTTGGTAACCTTGTTCCTCGTGATGTTGCATCACGTGCAGCAAAAGAGCGTTGTGACGCAGGTTATGGTGTAAACGAGACAGGTCTTGCTGTATTCCTTGATTTCAAGACTGCAATTGAGAGACTTGGTAAAGATGTAATTACACAGCGTTACGGTAACTTGTTCCAGATGTACGAGAAGATTACCGATACAGATCCATATAAAGAGCCTATGATGATCTATCCTGCTATCCACTACACAATGGGTGGTATTTGGGTAGACTACAACTTGCAGACAACTATCCCTGGTTTGTATGCAATCGGTGAGGCAAACTTCAGTGACCATGGTGGAAACCGTTTGGGTGCTTCTGCTTTGATGCAGGGTTTGGCAGACGGATACTTCATCCTGCCTTACACCATTGGAGATTACCTTTCTCATAAGATCCAGGAGCCTAAGACAGATATTAACCACCCTGCATTTGAGGAGGCTGAGAAAGCAGTTAAGGAGAAAATCAACAAACTTCTTTCAATTAAAGGTAAGAAATCAGTTGATGAGATCCACAAACAGCTTGGTCTTGTAATGTGGGATTACGTTGGTATGGCAAGAAACGAGGAGGGTCTTAAAAAAGCGCTTGTTCTTATCAAAGAGCTTAAGAAAGAGTTCTGGAGCAATGTATATGTTGCAGGTGAGAACGGTGAGTTCAACCAGGAGCTTGAGAAAGCATTGCGTTTGGCAGACTTCCTTGAGATGGGTGAACTGATGGCTATGGATGCTCTTAACAGACATGAGTCTTGCGGTGGTCACTTCCGTGAGGAGATGCAGACCGAGGACGGTGAGACAAAACGTGATGACGAGAACTTCATGTACGTTGCTGCATGGGAGTACAAAGGTGAAGATGTTGCTCCTGAGCTACACAAAGAGGCTCTGAACTACGAGTTTGTAAAACCATCAACAAGAAACTATAAAGACTAAGAAAAAGTACAAGATATGGATTTAACACTAAAAGTTTGTCGTCAGAAAAACGCAAAGGAGAAGGGACATTTTGAGACCTACAAGGTTAAAAATATCTCTCCCGACAGTTCATTCCTTGAGATGATGGACATCCTTAACGAGCAATTGATTAAGGAGAACATTGATCCAGTAGCAGTGAACAAGGGTTGTAAAGCCAGTGGCCCTGTAAGCTTTGACCACGATTGTAGAGAGGGTATTTGCGGTGCCTGCTCACTATACATCAACGGTAGAGCTCATGGTCCGGACAATGAGATTACAACTTGCCAGTTGCATATGCGTAAATTCAAAGATGGAGATACCATTACAATTGAGCCTTGGAGAAGTGCCGGTTTCCCAATTATCAAAGACTTGGTAGTTGACAGAACTGCATTTGACAAGATTCTTCAGGCAGGTGGTTTCGTTTCGGTTAACACAGGTGGTGTTCCAGATGGTAACGCTATTCCAATTCCTAAGAAAGATGCAGATGAGAGTATGGATGCTGCTTCTTGTGTAGGTTGCGGTGCATGTGTTGCAACTTGTAAGAACGGTTCAGCAATGTTGTTCGTTTCGGCAAGAGTAAGTTCTTTGGCATTGCTACCTCAGGGTAAGATTGAGGGTGCAAGACGTGCTAAAGCAATGGTAGCAAAAATGGACGAGCTAGGATTTGGAGCATGTACCAACACTCGCGCTTGCGAGATGGAGTGTCCTAAGAAAGTTTCTGTAGCTCACATTGCAAGATTGAATAGAGAGTTCCTTTGCGCTAAACTAAAAGACTAATCTCTGATTCTTATAGATGAAGCAGGCATCACTTTTGGTGGTGCCTGTTTTTTTTGTGATTATTGGGTGAGGTGTTGTCACCAATATGTCCGGTTTCATGACAATTCTATTGTTTGAGGGGGGTATTGTCACGGAAATATTGATTATTGTGACAAGGATGAGCTTTTGTGTGGCGCTTGTCACGTGAATGCTGTTTTCTGAGACAGAAGCAATCTTATGGTGGTCAATTTGGTCAATTGTCACAAAAATTAAGCAATATGTGACAATAATTGTTTTTTTTAAAAAGCATATGTAACTTTTTCTTTTTCAGGCATAAAAATTTACTCTATTACTGGGTATTTATAAAATATTTGTCTACCATTGCGCATAAAATAAGTGCGATATGGAGGAGAACAGGAAATTTTGGCATCTGTGTACACCTGGACAACTGTCGGGAGAAATATTCAGGGAAAGGAAGGATTTTGTCTTTGGAATGAATCTGGTGGCGTTGCTTGCAGCTATACATATGGAGTGGGTTGATATATATACTTTTGAATTGATGCACAACCATTTTCATTTTGTGGTTTCTGGTGAAGAGGGTAGCATAATGGATTTTTTTAATGATCTGTATAAGAGGCTGAAGAGGTATTTGGTTTTGGAAGGGAGGTTTTCGGATCTAAAAGGCTTCTATCCTACCCTGGTTCCAATTGATAGTATAACCCATTTGAGAAATGTAATTGTCTATGCAAACAGGAACGGTTATTTAGTAAACAAAAATACTACTCCTTTCTCTTATTATTGGGGTGCAAACAGATATTTCTTTTCGTTGGCACATGAATACGAGAACCGCCAAAAGGTGTTGTTACATGATATTCCAATAAATGAAAGGAGAAAAATCTTCCGTTCTCACTTCAATGATTTTCCACAGAACTATTACTTTACGGAAGATTACATTTCCCCATACAGCTATGTGCTTATTTCTGAGGCAGAAAGCCTATTTAAATCTGCACATGACTATTTTTCGTTAGTGTCGAGATCAGTAGAAACTTTTGCTTCCATTTCTAAGGAGCTTGGGGATAAAGTTGCTTATACAGATGAAGAACTTTCATCTGTAATTTACACTATATCAATGGATAAGTACAAGACAAAACCTTTCGAACTTGATAAGGATGCCAAACTCGATGTTGCAAAGACGCTGCATTTTAAATATAATGCCCCAAAGCAGCAGATAAGAAGAGTTCTGAGACTGGATATTGGAATTCTGGAGGAGTTGTTTCCTTCTTCCCGACAGTAATTATCAGAGTGGTGAGGTTTGTCACTGAATCTAGATAGTATGTGACAATAGGCTATTAATAATGGGGTATTGTCACGGAATAAGTTTAATCTGTGACAATTGGCTAATAAGAAGGTGTGATTGTCATGTTTTATGGCAATATTGTGACAATCCTCCTCCAAAAACACCCAATTGTCATAAGAAGCGCCAATATTGTGACAATCACTCTATAATAGTACCATTGTCATAAAAGCCACAAAATTCATGACAGTACTCTATCAAAACAACACTATTGTAACGGAAAGCTTCATATCTGTGACAAATACCCGATAAAAAATAGTATTGTCACAAAAATAAGGTATTTCATGACCTCCGCATATGTTCTCTTCCCCTCCCCCTCTTCGGTTTTCCTGTTTTCTCTTTTCATTTCTACACTTCACCACTTCTACACTAGAAAACACACCCCCACTGGACCATATCCGGTGAGGGTGTTATCAGACAAATATCTATTTGTTATTTATTTCTGTCCTTAAGCATTTTAAGCACTTTCTCTACTGGAAGCTCCTCTACTATTTTTCCTTTGTAGCCTTTGGTTGTTGTGGCCATGAACATTGAGTTCCATAGAGCCTCAGCTGTTGCCTCTATTGTTGCAGCAAAGATTGATGACATCTCTCCATTGTCTAAAACGGTTTGAGTGTGTTTCTTCTTGCCATCTTTTATAAGGTTTTCTGGTGCTACTGAAAGGGCTATTACATAGTCTCCGCTACCGTTTGATGCAATTCCACCAGTTTTTGCCAATCCCATCATAGCTCTTTTTGCTACTCTCTCAAGGTTGCGTGAATCAATAGGTGCATCTGTAATAACTACCATCATACATGATCCGTCTGCTGTATTTGCCTGAGGAATTACATGGTTTTTGAAAGAGTATTCGTTAAGTTTTTGTCCTACCTGCACACCATCAATTTCAAGGATACCGCCGTAGTTTGACTGTACAATTACTCCAATTGTATAGCCTCCCAATGATTCTGGAAGTACACGTGAAGAGGTTCCAATGCCACCTTTGAAGTTGAAGGCAACAGTACCTGTTCCTGCACCCACACATCCTTGTTCAACTTTGCCTGTTTTTGCTTTGGCAAGTGCCTGAAGAACTATTTCTGGAGTTACATATCTCTGCTGGATTTTGTTCAAACCACCGTCGTTGGTCTCTCCTACTACAGCGTTTACAGAGCGTACATTTTCATTTCCAGGCTGTTGAAGTGTATATGAAATAAGTCCGTCAATACCGGCAGCTACGTTTAGAGTATTGGTAAGTACTATTGGGGTCTCAATGTTTCCAAGTTCTTTTACCTGTGTTACACCTGCAAGTTTCCCAAATCCGTTGCCTGCGTAGATTGCTGCAGGTATTTTATTTCTGAAAATGTTTCCTTGGTGAGGAATGATTGCGGTTACTCCTGTTCTTATGCTATCGCCCTCTATACATGTTACCTGGCCTACTGTTACACCTGGTACATCTGTAATGGCGTTATTTTTTCCTGTTTCAAAAATTCCAATAGGGAATCCGTGCTCCCTAAGTGTTTTTTTCTGAGCTGTCACTTCAGTGCTATTTGCTGCAAATACAACGGCAAGTGCGGCAATTGCTAAATTTTTTAATGTCATCGGGATAAAGATTTATATTTATACAAATATAGTTCTTAATTTTGTAAATTGTTACTTTTGAGACAGTTTTTATGGAGAAAGCGATTTTTGTTAGTGTAATTACTCCAAATAATACGGAGGAACAGGTTAATGAGTATTTGGATGAGTTGGAGTTTCTGGCTGAGACTGCCGGTGCACAGGGTGTCAGAAGGTTTGTGCAGAAGGTAGACAGACCAAATTCAAAGACATATGTGGGTAGTGGAAAGTTGGAGGAGATAAAAGCGTTTATTGTGGAGAATGAGATTGCACTGGTGATATTTGATGATGAGCTTTCCCCTTCTCAGTTGAGGAACCTTGAGAGGGAACTTGAGTGTAGAATTTTGGACAGGACAAATCTTATTCTCGATATTTTTGCCCAGAGAGCCAAGACTGCGTATGCTAAGACTCAGGTTGAGTTGGCTCAGTATCAGTATCTTCTACCTCGTCTTACCAGAATGTGGACACACTTGGAGAGGCAGCGAGGCGGTATTGGTATGAGGGGTCCCGGAGAGACACAGATTGAGACCGACCGCCGTATCATTTTGGATAAGATTAGCCGCCTTAAGGAGCAGTTGAAGAAGATTGATAAGCAGATGGCCTCTCAGAGAGGAAATAGAGGCAATATGGTGAGAATTTCTCTTGTAGGATACACAAATGTGGGCAAGAGTACTCTAATGAACCTGCTGGCTAAGAGTGAGGTTTTTGCTGAAAACAAGCTGTTTGCAACCTTGGATACTACTGTTCGTAAAGTGGTTATTGAGAATGTTCCGTTTTTGTTGAGTGATACAGTAGGTTTTATCAGGAAATTGCCTCACCAGTTGGTTGAGTCATTCAAGAGTACTCTGGATGAGGTTAGAGAGGCTGATATCCTTATGCATGTTGTGGATATCTCCCACCCTAATTTTGAGGAGCAGATTAAGGTTGTAAAGAATACTCTACAGGAAATTGGTGCCGGAAAGAAACCTACCTTTATGGTTTTCAATAAGATAGATGCTTATAAATATGTAGAGCAAGATGAGTTTGATCTTGGTCCTAAGAAGAGAGAGAATTACTCTTTGGAGGAGTTGAAAAATTCGTGGATGTATAAGGAAAATACCCCAGCCATTTTCATTTCTGCCAGAGAGAAACTGCATATAGACAAACTCCGCAATGACCTTTATAAGATGGTAGCTGAGATTCATGCAGGAAGGTATCCGTTCGACAACTTCTTGTGGTAATTTTTCCCGACAGAATAAAAAAACGGAGAAGTTATACTTCTCCGTTTTTATTTATATCCTTACTTGCTTTATTCGCTTGTATATCTGCTTGTTATTCCAATTCTTTCACCTTTCCTCCCCCTTTTTTCTTTTAAAATTACGTTTTCCTGTGGGGATTATCCTATAAATTCTTCTATTGCATTAAGGACAGTTTCAGGATTTTCTATGAATGAGTTGTGACCTGTCTCGGGAATAATAGCTGTTTTTACATTAGGGAACTCCCCTATCAGTTTTTCTCTTATCTCATCTGTAATAAATTTGTCCTCGGTACCAAATACAAACATTGCTTTTGGGGCGTTTGCAAGCACATCCTTTGTGTCACATCTTTGCATCATTCCCTTTATGCACGCTACAATTCCTATTGGATCGTGAGTTTCGGTAATTTCTACAGTCTCCTCTATCTTTTCATCAAATTTTCTCAAGTTAGCAGGAGCGTACATCTTAGGTATGCTTATAGCTGCAAGGTGTCCGAGTTTTGCACCAAGAACAAGACTTATCTCCCTTTCCCTATCCTTTTTTTTCTCTTCTGAATCTGCATTAGGTGTTGAGTTTAACAGGATTATACCGTTGAACAGTTCTGGGAACAGTTTTATACAATTTTGAGCTATATAACCTCCCATTGAATGACCTGCTATATATGCATTTTCTACACCGCTTTTTTTAAGTACGTCAGCTACAACTTGAGCGCAGAATTCCATAGAGTTTATCTCTTTATCAGATCCGGTAAGTCCGTGTCCTGGAAGATCTATAGCTATTACCCTATATTTCTTTTCGAGTAATTCTATAAATTCATTAAATATGTAAAGAGTCTCCAGATAGCCGTGTAGCAGTACAATTGTAGTCTCTCCTTTTTTTGTGTCTAGGATATGTACGGGGATACCGTTAGATATTGCAAAATACTCCATGTATTAACTGTGTGTTTGAGATTTAACACAAATATAACAAAAAGCGTGGATTATTGTAATAAAAAAGAGCCACCTTTATGGCGGCTCTTTCTATAGATTTTGAATTTACTATCTCAACTGGAACACAACAGGGAAGGTATATTTTACTCTTACCGGTTTGTTTCTCTGCATACCAGGAGCCCATTTTGGTGAGCTTGATACAACTCTTACAGCCTCTTTATCCAATGATGAGTCTACACCTCTAAGTACTTTAACGTTTTTAACGCTACCGTCTGTCTCAATGGTAAACTGTAGAGTTACTCTACCCTGTACACCGTTCTCTTTTGCAATCTCTGGATAAACGATCTTTGAGAATACCCATTTTGTAAATGTATTTGCATCACCACCCTGGAATGTAGGTTTCTGCTCTACGATAGCGAAAGGAACCTCCTCCTCTACCTCTTCCTCTTCCTCCTGCTCTACAACGTAGTCTTTAATCTCTACACCTAGACTTGCATCATCCTCAGTTGAGATAAGGAAGTTATCCTCAACTTTGATGTCATCATCCACGATGTCAATAATATCAGACATTACAGGCTCTTTTGGTACTTCTGGTGGAGGCAACTGCTCCTCCTGAGTAATTGGAACCTGCTCTTCCTCAATTACTACTGCTGTTTCATCTCCAAGGTCTTCCAAGTCAATACCTTCTGTAGTTTTCCACTCAAATGCGGAATAGACAATCAAAAGTGCGGCGATTAGACCGATCTCCATGAACAAGAACTTCTTGTTCTCTAAGTTGGCTTTAGGTGATTTCTTTATTTCCATTTTGTTACGTATTTTCGTGTATAAAGCGGTTGTAAAATTAGTAAATTATTTACAAAAACGTATAAAATTTGTTAATAAATTACCACTAAATAACGTAATGTGCAGAATTACAGAGTTTTAAATTTATGCTTCTCTTTATGGGAATTGTTAATAAAATAGGGTTTTCATAGCAATTACTACAAAAACCCTACAATTTTAGACTAATCAGAAACTTTTTAATTATTTCTGAAGGATGTTCATCTCATAAAGGATATTGTTGGTCTTTCTAGTAGCGTCAGCGCTCTTACGGAACAACTCCATCTCCTCCTCGTTAAGTTTGTATTTTACAACTTTCTCGCATCCTTTTTTACCAATTAGAGCAGGAACTCCAATACAGATGTCTTCCTGACCGTACTCGCCGTCCAAAGCTACGCAGCAAGGATAAACTTTTTTCTCATCCATAACGATAGCTTTAACAAGAACTGCAGCTGAAGCACCTGGAGCATACCATGCAGATGTGCCAAGAAGTTTAGTAAGAGTTGCACCACCAACCATTGTGTCGGCAACAACCTGCTCAGCAGCTTTTTTGGATAGAAGCTCTTTTGCAGGGATACCTCTGTAGTTTGCAAATCTGATTAGAGGAATCATAGTTGTATCACCATGACCACCAATTACCATACCCTCAATATCACTTGCAGGTGCTTTAAGAGCTTTGCTTAGGAAGTACTGGAAGCGGCTGCTGTCAAGGATACCACCCATACCAATAACTCTGTTCTTAGGAAGACCAGATTTCTTAAGGGTTAGGTATGTCATTGGATCCATAGGGTTAGATACAATAATAAGGATTGCTTTTGGAGAGTATTTAAGAACGTTCTCAACAACGCTGCTAACGATACCTGCGTTTACACCAATAAGCTCCTCTCTTGTCATACCAGGTTTTCTAGGAAGACCTGAAGTAACAACTACTACATCTGAGTTAGCTGTAGCTTTATAGTCATTGGTAACACCTGTAACTTTTGTGTCAAATTTGTAAAGGTTAGCAGTCTGCATCATATCCATTGCCTTACCCTCTGAAACACCTTCTTTGATGTCCAATAGAACAATCTCAGAGCAGAATTTCATGTGCAACATTGCATTTGCACAAGTAGCACCTACGTTACCGGCGCCAATAACACTTACTTTAGCCATAATAATTATTTTAAAGGTTTTATATTTAATTTCTAAGTTCTAACTTTGTCGCTAAAACATAGCAAAGTTATTAAACTTTGTTAACATTAACATATATTATGATTAGATTTTTCAATAAGGACATCAAATTTGTTTTAAAGGATAAACTTCCTTTAAAGAGGTGGATAAAATCTGTAGTAGAAGAACATGGATGTAGGGTAGGGGATATCAATGTTATATTTTGCGACGACCCCGCAATTCTTGATATTAACACTCAATTTTTAGGTCATGACTATTTTACAGACATCATTACTTTCGACTACTCAGAAGAAGATGTTATTAGTGGAGAATTGTATATAAGTATAGACACAGTAAGGGAGAATGCTGTTGAATATGGTGAGGAGTTTCCCGATGAATTGCATAGGGTAATTATTCATGGAATGCTTCATCTTTGCGGTTTGGATGATCATTGCGATGAGGATATTAAAGAGATGAGAGCTGCAGAAAACTCTGCATTGCAAAAATTGAAGAATTTCATTTAATCTGAAAGATGAACAATAATTTTGATGTTATAGTAGTAGGAGCAGGGCACGCAGGGTGTGAGGCGGCAGCTGCATCGGCAAAAATGGGCAAGAAAACACTTCTTGTTACAATGGATATGAACAAAATTGCCCAGATGTCTTGTAATCCAGCTATTGGTGGTATAGCTAAGGGGCAGATTGTTAGAGAGATAGATGCTTTAGGAGGGTGTTCAGGTCTTGTTACTGATGCCAGTACAATACAATTTAGAATGCTCAACAGGTCTAAAGGACCAGCAATGTGGAGTCCCCGTGCACAATGTGATAGGGTGTATTATTCGTTCAATTGGAGGTATATTCTTGAGAATACAGAAAATCTTTCTATTTGGCAGGATGTTGTTAATTCGCTAATTATTGAAAATGAGGTTGTTAGAGGTGTTTCGACGGTTTTAGGTGCAAAATTTACAGCCTCAAAGGTGGTTATTACTGCTGGAACGTTTCTAAATGGCAAATTATTTATAGGAAAAGAGACTACCGAGGGTGGTAGGGTAGGAGAGCTCTCCTCTTATGGAGTAACAGAGCAGCTCGTATCTTTAGGTATGGAGAGTGGTAGAATGAAAACTGGTACCCCCCCCAGGATTGATGCCCGGTCGATAGATTTCTCAAAGCTTGAGAGACAGCCTGGAGATTTGCAGCCAGCGAGATTTACTTTCCTTAATGTGCCGTCGCCAATTCAAAATGGAGTTGAGCAGATGAGTTGTTACATGGTTCATACTAATTCAACAGTTCATGATATCCTTAAGAGTGGATTTAAGGATTCACCTCTTTTTTCTGGAAAGATTCACGGTATTGGTCCCAGGTACTGTCCCAGTATAGAAGACAAACTTAAGACTTTCGAAGGTAAGGATTCTCATCAGTTATTCCTTGAACCTGAAGGTTGGAATACATATGAATATTATTTGCAAGGATTTTCATCCTCACTTCCTTTTGCTGTGCAGATGGAGGCTTTGCGTAATATTAAAGGTATGGAGAGTGTTGAGATCTATAGACCTGCTTATGCTGTAGAGTATGATTATTTTCCACCAACACAGTTAAGGCATACTTTGGAATGCAAGAACATTAAAGGTCTTTATATGGCTGGCCAGGTTAATGGTACAACTGGTTATGAGGAGGCGGCTGCTCAAGGTTTAATGGCTGGCATCAATGCAGCTCTTGCTTGTGATGATAAAGATCCTTTTGTTTTAAAAAGAGATCAGGCATATATTGGTGTGCTAATAGATGATCTTGTAACAAAAGGTGTTGATGAGCCTTATAGAATGTTTACTTCAAGAGCTGAGTATAGAATTCTGTTGAGACAAGATAATGCAGACCTTCGTTTGACAAAACTTGGATATAATATTGGTCTTGTGACTAAAGATAGAATGCAGCTTGTAGAAGCAAAATATTCTGCTGTCTCTAATCTTACAGAAATGTTTGACAATACATCAGCAGATCCGCAAGCTGTAAATAATTTCCTTCAAGAGAATAATTCTGCGCCTTTATCTCAAAAGAGGAGGTTGAGTGAGCTGCTGTCTCGTCCTCAAATTTCTATTAAACCTCTTTTGGATAACATAAAACAAAAAGATGATATTTATTCTCAGGTTGAAAAAGTATCTGAAATTTGTCCACTAAATAAATCATTCAATAATATAGGGGCAGAGGGTGCTGATAAATTCCTTGAACTCCCATATCAGACTCCTACCTCTGGATTTACCCAGCAGGCAAAATCAATTCTTCCCGACGAATTATTGGAGAGTGTTGAGATTGCTGTAAAATATAGGGGGTATATTCAGAGGGAGCAGAGGATTGCAGATAAAATTCTAAAACTTGAGAATATTATTATTCCAAATGACTTTGATTTCTTGAAAGTAACTTCATTATCTATAGAGAGTAGACAAAAATTGATGAAACATAGGCCTACAACAATAGCTCAAGCATCAAGAATACCTGGTGTTTCTCCTGCAGATGTATCGGTTTTGCTGATTTATTTTGGCAGATAGTACAATGTTCCACGTGGAACAATTTAGGTATTACAAATTATACTAAAAACGCCCTAATCTCTTAATATTAGATGATTAGGGCGTTTTATTTAAATCATTTATACTTTATTCCATCGGGAAGCAAAAGAATGTATCATTAAATATTTCGGGCTTTATTTCCCCTATTGGGTTGATTGCGATAAATGTTCCCTGAGGGGGATTTTTCTGATACTCGATATTATTAAATTCTATTTCCCCAAGCTTTATAAGACCTTTCAGTAGGTCTGTTTTCTCCCATTCAAAGCGTTTGGGGAATGTTTTTGCTATATCTTTAATGATGTGTTCTGCATTGTTTGTTATGTTCTCCGTGGAACAGGTAATGTTAAAAGTGTGGGGGATATACTTTAACTGATGTGAAAATCCAAGGTTTAAATAGTATTTGTTTAATGATTGATTAGCAGGCCTTTCAAATATAAATTGATAACCTTTTGCTTTCATCTCTTTTATTGCGTGCAGGATTGTGGATGCAGCAAGTTTTTTGCCCCAGAAATCTTTGAGCGTTGCTACTCCAAACATATACCAGCCTGCAGATGGCATTTTGTCATTGCCGTTGATAAACCTCATTGGCATTAAGGATAGGGTAGAGATTACTGTGTTATCCTCTTTGTATACATAATTTGTGCAAAGAGGTATTATCTCTTCAAATAGAATTGTGAGATAGTTGGAATCAGTGGTAAAATGCTCTTCCCAAATTGCTCTAATGCCTTTGAGATCATTATTTGTTGCTATTGTTACAGGCATTGGTGTTATTCTCTGCTTGTGTTAGTGAGCTGCAATTATTTGTTTGATATCTTCAACAAAGCAATCTATATCCTCTTTTGTTGTGTTGAATGAGCACATCCATCTCACTTCGTTGGTAGTTTCGTCCCAAACATAGAAGTAGTGCTTTTTGTGTAATTCTTCACTTAACCATACAGGGACTATGGCAAAAACTGCATTGCTGTCTACACTCTTTGAAATAGTTATTTCTTTAATTTCCTGAAGCTGTTGCGCAAGGTATCTTGCCATTGAATTTGATTGTCCTGCAAGTTTCAGATATAGTCCGTCTTTAAGATATTCCTCAAATTGTGCTGCAATAAAACGGCTTTTTGAGTATAATTGAGTAGTTTGTTTTCTTAGATATTGAAGATTTTTGGCTGCTTCTCTGTTAAGGCAGTTCATTGGGATTCCATTGCTGTCGGGAAGATTGTTCTCTGGGCGATGGAAAATTACTACTGCTTCTCCCATCATTAGTCCGTTTTTGGTTCCTCCAAATGAAAGGGCATCCACTCCGCAGTCCGAAATGAACGATTTGATAGGGAGGCCTAGAGATTCTGCTGCATTGGAAATTCTGGAGCCGTCTACATGCAGATAGCATCCGTAGCTGTGAACAAGGTTGGCAAGTTCTTTTATTTCTTCTGCGGTGTATGTAGTTCCAAGTTCTGTAGGTTGTGAAATGGAGAGAATCTTTGGTTGGGCGTTGTGTTGTGATCCAAAGCCAGTGAGCCCACGCATCACTTCTTTAGGCGTAACTTTGCCATTTGGGGCCTCTAGAGGGATTATTCTTGAAGCGGAGACCTTTTCTACTGCTCCACACTCATCTACGTTAATATGGGCTGTTATAGGCGCTAATACGGAGTTGTAGCTTCTTAAAAAGCCCTGTAATGCCACAATATTGGCGCCAGTGCCATTGAATACAAAGAATGCAGTGCAGTCTCCACCAAGAAGCTCTTCAAGTTGGTGTAGAACCTGTTTTGTGTAGGTGTCTTCTCCGTATGCGGTTGTGAAATTGTTATTTTCCTTAATGATGGCTTCCATTATTTGGGGATGTACCCCAGAGTGGTTGTCACTTCCAAAGCTGTGTTTCATTGTGTTGTGGTTTTATCTGATTGTTACAAATTTAACCAGTTTGATGTATTTTTAATAAATTTTATTTAATTTTGAGCACACACTTATAGACAGAAACCGCTTCCGTTGGGCAGTAGCCTTTGGGAAGCGGTTTCTTGTTTGCTGTTATAATGTTTAATATATTTTCTTGCTCAAAAGGTTTATCCTTTTCTTTACAGAGGTTTTTCCTTTAAAGTAGTAAAGAGCCAGAATATTTCCTTTTTCGCCATAGAATGTGTTGAGTTCCAGGTCTTTATCACTAGATGGCGTTGGCTGGCACATTGCCAGTGAGTATTGCTTTGTCTGATTGTTCAGTACAACTACAATTGTGTTGTTGAAGATGTTTTCAAGCATTGCAACTGTGTAATTTCCAACCTTTTCTCTGTCTTTGCTCTGGTTGAACAGGTTGATGACAGGAGAGCTGTCGGGAATAATGCCAAAGGAAACTTCTTTTGCGTTTTTGGGGTTGTTTTTATACCACCATTGGATAAGTTCCTGAATTTGGAAACGCTCCTGTTCGTATGGTTTAAGGTTCTCCATTGCAGAAAGTGCGTCAATGAGGTATTTCTGTTGTTCAGTGGCAGTTGCTCCTGCCTGTTCTGCATCCATTGAACTGCCGTAGATGATTCCATCTTGGGTTTTGCCGCTGTATAAGATGTTGTATATTGTGTTGTCTTCCAATGAGTAAAGATTAAGCACAACCTCGCAATCGTTGTTGTGAATTTTGCTTCTTGGGTCTATTTCCTTGCTGCTGTTGGTGTAGCAGAAGTATAGGTATTGCATTCCATTGATTGTTACAGGTTGGGCATCTTTTAAAAGATTGAACTCTTTAAGGTTGTAATCGTTGGTGTAGACTGTCTCCTCAATTTGCTTTGCAATTTCCCATGATCCGCTGTTTTGTGCAAGTAATGCCAGTGTATAGGCTGTTGTGCCGGCTTTAGGGGCAAGTATAACGGCAATATGTTCCTGGTTCATATTTTTAATACCTACAGTTGCTGCAATCTCTTCTTTGCCCAATCCTGCAGATAGAGCCCCCTCCATTGCCTGTTCTGCTGTGATAAAACTTTTGTTCATCTCAGCTATGTGTGCATTTGCAGCACTGGCAAAGAATGATTTGGGATTTGAGGCAAGGAATGAGATATAATCTTTTACATTGTTTTTATCAAGGTTGTTGAATACAATGGAGTCCTTAAGCCTTTGAACTTTAGGAGCATATACGGAAGATGGGTATTTTGAGAGAAATTTCTTTGCATTTTTTAGGTCCTTTTTTGCAAGAACTGTATTGTATAGTTTGGTTTCTCCTTTGCTTTGTCCCTGAATAGTGTTGGAAATAGGGGATAGAGAAAGAATAGAGGCTATTGTAGCCGTTAATAGAATTTTTCCTTTTTTCATTTTTATTCAGATTAGGTTGCAAAGATACAACACAAATAATGCCAAACAAAAGAAGCCAGCTATTTGAGCTGGCTTCCTGTAAAATTTTGAGTGTATGATTATTTGCACTCAGCCTCGTATGCAGCAGCATCCAAAAGCTCGTCGTACTCAGCAGGGTTGCTCATCTCAACTTTGATCATCCAGCCAGCGCCGTATGGATCAGTGTTTACAGACTCAGGAGCACCCTCAAGCTCAGCGTTAACCTCAATAACTTTACCAGATACTGGCATAAGACCGTCAGCAACAGTTTTTACAGCCTCAATAGCACCAAAAACCTCACCTGCCTCAAGCTCCTCACCCTCAGTCTGGATGTCAACGAAAACGATGTCACCAAGCTGGCTCTGAGCGAAGTCGGTAATTCCAATAGTTGCTACATTGCCCTCTACTTTAACCCACTCGTGGTCTTTAGAGTACTTTAGATTTGTAGGAGTATTCATAGTGTGTATAAATTTTAAAAATTTGATTTGGTTACAAAAATATACAAATATTTTGAATTAGAGCCTTTTTAGGGAGAATTTTATAAGCTCCTCCAATGTGTAGTTTGGGTTTTCTTTGTAAATGGACTTAAGCACTTTGTCTGCAGCTGCTTTGGCAAATCCAAGCATAACAAGGGCTGATAGAGCCTCCTCCATATTGGCTGATTGAGTTTCTTGAACAAATATTGCGGATGGGGTGTCGTCTGCGCTTTTGGCAATCTTGTCTTTTAAGTCTATGATTACCCTCTGGGCTGTTTTGAGACCAATTCCCTTTATGCTTTTTATTCTGTTTACATCTCCTGTAAGGATGGCTGTGCGTATCTCTGCACTCGACATGGATGAAAGCATCATTCTGGCTGTATTTGGGCCAATGCCGTTAACCTCTATAAGCATTCTGAATATGTTCCTTTCCTCTTTGGTGGCAAAGCCGTACCAAAGTTCTATATCTTCTCTGAGGTGGTGGTGGATATATAGCATTATATCTCTCAGCGATTGTATTTCTGTGAATGTCTGGAGAGAAATCTGCAACTCATAACCTATCCCGTTGTTCTCTATTACCGCCTGTGTTGGGGTTATTTCTATCAGCTCTCCCTTAATGTAAGTGTGCATACCTAATTTTTTTATACAAAAATAGTGATAAGTTTTGTAATTTTGCGTGTTTAATATGTATAGTATGAAAACAATAGAGGATATAAGGAGCCAGTTTCCTGCGTTGCAGCAGAAAGTATGGGGCAAGCCATTGGTATATTTGGATAATGGTGCCACATCACAGAAGCCGCAATGTGTTATAGATCTTGTAGATAGGATGCACTGTGGGGCAAATGCCAATGTGCATCGTGCTATGCATAAACTTAGTGATGATGCAACTGCTTTATACGAAGGTGCCAGGGAGAAGGTAAGAGAGTTTATAAATGCGCCTGCCAGGGAGTGTGTCATCTTTACAAGTGGTACTACTGCTTCAATCAATCTTGTTGCATCAAGTTTTTGTAGAAAATTCCTTGGAGAAGGGGATAAAGTGATGATATCGGGAGACTCACATCACTCCAATATTGTTCCTTGGCAAATGGCATGTGAGGCATCTGGAGCTGAAATCGTGGTAATTCCGGTGCTGGAGAACGGTATGTTGGATATGGAGGAATTCAGAAGGTTGCTGGATGAGAAAGTTAAGATTGTTGCGGTGGAACATGTCTCAAACGTGCTGGGTATCGTAAATCCGGTTGGAGAGGTGATTGCGGAGGCTCATAGCAAGGGTATTCCGGTATTGGTTGACGGTGCTCAGGGAATTGTTCATTGCAAGGTGGATGTGCAGGAATTGGATTGTGATTTCTATGTTTTTTCAGGACATAAAATTTATGCCACTACAGGTTCTGGTGTCCTTTACGGCAAAAAGGAACTGTTGGAGGCAATGCCCCCTTATATGGGTGGCGGAGATATGGTGGATACCGTAACTTTTGCCAAGACAACTTATGCTCCGCTGCCATTGAAGTTTGAGGCAGGCACCCCTAATTTTATTGCTCAGGCTACGTTGGCACCTGCGCTGGAGTTTGCACAGAACTTGCGGGAGGGAGAGATTGCCACAGTAATAGAGGCAGAGGAGAAAAAGATAATTGCATATTTGAATGATGAATTGCAGAAGATAGAGGGGTGTAAGGTTTACGGTTTGGGATGGATGGAGCAGGAGGGTGCTGTGGAACCTGTATGGGGCGAGGCAGGAAGTAAGATTCCGTTGTTCTCGTTCAATATTGAGGGATGCTTCCCTTCAGATTTGGCACAGTTGCTTGACAAGATGGGCATAGCAGTGCGTACAGGACTTATGTGTTGCGAACCACTGATGACCCGCTTTGGAGTGACCAGCATGGTAAGGGTTTCATTCCTGCCATATAACACAATGCAGGAGGCCGAGTATTTTATTGCCAGTTTGCATAGGGCAGTAAGAATGCTCAGATAACAATAACCAGTCTCGTAGCTCAGTTGGTTAGAGCACCACACTGATAATGTGGGGGTCCGCGGTTCAAATCCGCGCGGGACTACAAAAATTTAAAGAATTATGACAATAAAGAAAATTGAAAATGAGATTGTAGAGGAGTTTGCAATTTTTACCGACTGGATGGATAAGTATGAGTATATCATTGAGTTGGGTAAAAATGTACCCGTGATTGATGAGAAGGAGAAAACAGAGGAGAATTTGATTAAGGGGTGCCAGAGCAGAGTGTGGCTTAGTTGTAAGATTGAGGATGGCAAGTTGTATTTTGCGGCTGATAGTGATGCAATCATAACCAAAGGTATTATATCGTTGCTTATAAGGGTGTATAATGGTCAGACCCCAGCGGATATTCTTGCCAACGATCTTGAGTTCATTGGTAAGATAGGCTTGCAGGAGAATCTTTCCCCTACTAGAGCAAACGGATTGGTTTCTATGATCAAGCAGATAAAAATCTACGCCATGGCGTATAACGGATAATTTGTATGAAGAGCAAAGAGAGTGTTTTGAGAGATGTTGTAAGGGCTCTAAGGATGGTTTACGACCCTGAGATTCCTGTAAATATCTACGACTTGGGCCTTATTTATGACCTTAAGATAGATGATGACCACAAGGTATTTGTTGAGATGACACTTACTGCACCCAACTGCCCTATGGCAGACCAGTTGGTAGAGGATGTGAATGATGCTATAAAGGATACCCCAGGTGTAACAGACGTGGCTGTGAAGTTGGTTTTTGAGCCTGAGTGGGATAAGAGCCGTATGAGCGAGGAGGCGATGCTTGAACTTGGTTTATTATAATTTAGTCCGATGAACAGAGTATATCTTCTTTTGGGAAGCAATATGGGCGACAGGCAGGCCATGCTTGATTCAGCCAATCTGGAGCTTATAGATGCTCTTCTTCCCGATTATCTTGAGGTGGCTTCGCTGGATGATGCCGTAAACACTTCTGAGGTGATGGAGACAGAGCCTTGGGGGTTTGATGCTCCACAGAAATTCCTTAACCAGAGTTTCTGCTGCCTTACAGAGTATTCTCCACAGGAGGTTCTGGCGATTTGTCAGAGAATAGAGACAGAGCTGGGAAGAGAGAGAAAAGCACCTGAATATGATGCCCAAGGTAAGAGGATATATGAATCCAGAGTAATAGACATTGATATCCTTGCTTATGAAAAGGAGAATAACGGTGCATGGGAAGCGGTGGCCGTAAACACACCTGACCTTACGGTTCCCCATCCGCAGTTGCAGAGCAGGGATTTTGCACTTAAGCTGTATAATGAGCTTAAAGAGCCAGTAAAAATGAAAACAAAGAGTAAGAAAAAATAAATTGATTATGACACAGGAAGACCTATTTAAAAATCTGATTGCCCATACAAAAGAGTATGGTTACATTTTCCCTTCTAGTGAGATTTATGATGGATTGGGAGCAGTTTATGATTATGGCCAGCTTGGTAGCGAGCTTAAGAACAACATAAAGAAGTATTGGTGGGAGTCTATGGTAAGACTTAACGAGAATATCGTTGGTATTGACTCTGCTATCTTCATGCACCCAAGAATCTGGGAGGCTTCCGGACACGTTGGGGCATTCAACGATCCATTGATTGACAACAAAGACTCAAAGAAAAGATATAGAGCAGATGTCCTTTTGGAGGAATACATTGCAAAACTTGAGGAGAAAATCAATAAAGATGTAGAGAAAGGACGTAAGAAATTTGGAGAGGCATTTGATGAGGAGCAGTTTAAGGCTACAAATCCTAACGTTCTTAGGAATGCAAAGAAAATAGAGGAGTGCAGAGAGAGAATGGTAGCTGCCCTTAATGCAAACGATCTTGATGCATTGAAACAGCTTATCCTCGACTGCGAGATAGCATGTCCTATCTCTGGAACCAAGAACTGGACAGATGTAAGACAGTTCAATCTTATGTTCAGCACCCAGTTAGGTAGCGTTTCTGGCGAGAGCGGTACAATTTACCTAAGACCAGAGACTGCACAGGGTATTTTTGTAAACTATCTTAATGTGCAGAAAACAGGCCGTATGAAGCTTCCATTTGGTATTGCTCAGATTGGTAAAGCATTCAGAAATGAGATTGTGGCAAGACAGTTCATCTTTAGAATGAGAGAGTTTGAGCAGATGGAGATGCAGTTCTTTGTACAGCCAGGTCAGGAGTTGGAGTGGTTTGCAAAATGGAAAGAGACCCGTCTTAAATGGCATAAAGCTCTTGGAATGGGAGAGGAGAACTACCGTTACCACGACCACGAGAAACTTGCTCACTACGCAAATGCTGCAACTGATATTGAGTTTAACTTCCCATTTGGATTTAAGGAGCTTGAGGGTATTCACTCACGTACAGATTTTGACTTGGGCCGCCATCAGGAGTTCTCAGGCAAAAAACTTCAGTATTTTGATCCAGAAAAAGGCGAGAGCTACGTTCCATACGTAATTGAGACATCGATTGGAGTAGACAGAACAGTTTTGGCAGTACTTTCTGGTGCATACAAAGAGGAAACTTTGGAGAATGGCGAGGAGAGAACAGTGCTTAAACTTCATCCTGCTTTGGCTCCTGTTAAATTGGCAGTACTTCCATTGGTGAAAAAAGATGGTCTTCCAGAGCTTGCAAGAGAGATTATGGCTGAACTTAAGCTTGATTTCAATTGCCAGTACGATGAAAAGGACTCTATTGGTAAACGTTATCGTCGTCAGGATGCAATAGGTACCCCATTGTGTATTACAGTTGATCACCAGAGCTTGGAGGACAAATGTGTTACACTACGCGACCGCGATACCATGGAGCAGGAGAGAATTCCAATTGCAGAGCTTTACAAGAGAGTTGATGAGAAGGTGAGCATGAGAAACTTGTTAAAACAATTGATGTAATCTTCATCCACGCATAAATAAGAAAAGCACGGGACCATGGTTCCGGGCTTTTCTATTGGTTAGCACATTTAAGTGTGCAAAAAAAAGAACTCACTGAAATTCAGTAAGTTCTTCTCCTAGATTTGTCGGGATACTGCGACTCGAACGCAGGACCCCCTGCTCCCAAAGCAGGTGCGCTAACCAACTGCGCCACATCCCGATTCATCATTTCAAATTGCTTTCGGTGTGAAAGCGGATGCAAAGGTACGTATAATTTTTAATTATCCAAATTTTTTCAACAAAATTTCACGAAAGTTGTGAAAAACTTCCAAATCCATCCCATTTCATCACATTCAATTACCCGAAATTGGCTATAAACATAATCAGTATTTTATATTTACTTTGTAATAGTAATTCTAATCTAGCACAAAAAGACGACGTTACTTTGAACAATAAACCAAATGGTGAAGTTTAGGGTTATAGATACAGGTGGTATTAACTATTAAAAAATGATTAATTATGACAGATATTTCTGTAAAGTACATGGGATTGGAGCTAAAGTCTCCTTTTATTGCAGCAAGTAGCGGTTACACAGCAGATCTTGGTAAAATTATAGCATTGGCACGCAGCGGTGCAGGAGCTATTGTGCTTAAATCGCTCTTTGAGGAGCAGATAAATAACGAGATATCATTTTTAGAGGACGTGAGTTCAGATTATACTGAGAATCAGGATTTTTTGCTGCACTATGTAAAAGAGCATTCCATCGACAAATATGTTCAGTTGATTAAAGATGCCAAACGTGAGACAGGTATCCCCATTATTGCCAGCATAAATTGCTACACCCATACAAACTGGACAGATTTTGCAAAAGAGATTGAAAAGGCCGGAGCAGATGCATTGGAACTCAATATTTATTCTTTGCCTGTAAACAATGGAAAAGACAGTATGGAGATAGAGAATGAGTACTATAAAATTGTTCAGAAAGTCACTTCGGAGATAAAAATACCAGTAGCGGTAAAACTTGGAGATACATTCACCAATCTGGGCAATTTTATACAAGGATTGCAGAGTCATGGAGCCAGCGGAGCTGTACTGTTCAATCGTTTTTATACTCCCGACATATCTCTGAAAACACTAAGGATTATACCTGCAACCCCATTTTCAAATAAAGCTGAGTACCTGAAGAGTCTGAGATGGATTGCAATAATCTCTCCTCAAATGCGTAAGTTCAGCTTAAGCGCGTCTACAGGTGTTTACGACCCTTCTTCAGCAATTAAGCTGATATTGGCAGGAGCTGCTACTGTACAGCTTTGCAGCGTACTGTACAAACAAGGGCCATTTATAATACAGGATTTCAATGATACTCTTAAAGAGTTTATGAGATCCAAGGGATTTAAGACACTCTCTGATTTTCGCGGAATGCTGAACTATTCAAATATCAGTAACCCACAGGGATTTGAAAGGGTGCAGTTTCTCAAAACTGCAGAGCAGTACTCCAAGGATGTGAAATAGGCACTTTGGTACACAAAAAGCATAAGCAAAAAGGGCTGTATACGGCCCTTTTTTTGTGCCTTAAACATAAATGTCGTATCGGTACATTGGCTTCAGCACTTGCAAAAATTATCATACCATGCCGTCTTGTAAGATTCACATTTTCAGTTAACTTTGCAGTCCGTTAATATAATTCAATATTTTATGAAAAAAATAAGAATGATTGTAACAATTCTAGTAGCTGTTTTTATTGGACTAGGATTTTCCTCATGTGACAAAGACAGTGGTGATATCGTAGTAGTCAAGGAGAAGAAGTTGATGAAGATTACTTATGGTGATATATTGACGACTTTTAAGTATGACACCCAAGGACATTTGACTGAAATAGTTGACACGTATGTGTCTGGAGGTACGGCAAGAAATTACACATGTGTTTGGGGAGAGAATAAAGTAGACTTTACTTATGCATTAAAGGTGTCTGAAACGGATGCAGATGCAATATATGAGGAAACTGCTACATTGAATTTGAATGATGGTCTCGCTACT
Organism: Candidatus Egerieisoma sp.; assembly: GCA_045613465.1. Taxonomy (GTDB): domain Bacteria; phylum Bacteroidota; class Bacteroidia; order Bacteroidales; family UBA932; genus Egerieousia. Next base: position 25,339 of record JAZLBB010000087.1, on the reverse strand, counting down.
GAAGTTGCAGGTACGGGTGTGTTTTTGGGCGGAGCAACATTAACATATGGCGGATCTTACAGGTTGTCTCAATTTGTGGGATTTATCTCTAATGTAACTTTTGAGTGGAATGATGACAAGCTGAAGTTTCTGTGCAATACTACAACGACTGGAGGTATGTATGACATTACATATACATATGAGTCAAATATTGTGACAGAGGGATACAATCCTATCATACCATTGGAAATGTCAAGCAACAGCTTCTTTACAGCTCATCCTGAACTTGCTGGAATCAGCAGTCAGCGACTTCCGGATAGTAGTGTGAGACAGGATTGGGTTGGCGACTCTTATTATATATCGACATATGATTACGCATATGAGTTTGATGAGGACGGATACGTTACAAAGATAATCGCTTCACGTGTTATCAATAACGTAGAGGTAGAGCCAACCGTATATGCTATGATTTGGGAATAATCTTGTCATAATATTTGCCTGACTGGGATATCTCTGAAATAAAAGGAGAGTGACACAAAAGAAAAGTGTCACTCTCTTTCTTATATGCAACAATGCTCTTATAATCCAAGATCTTTCAAGGTTCTTGGAGCTGGAGTTTTAGGGAGAGGTTTACGCTCTTTCAACTGCTCCATGATTACTTCAATAGCTTTATTGAGCTGCTCGTCAATGCCCTGCTGTTCCTTGATAGGGTTGTTGTCAATAAGGATATCAGGATCTACACCATGGTTTTCTACAATCCATTGGCCTGTTTTGGCGTCATAGTTTGTGAAGAACGGAACGCGTACATCTGTGCCGTCCATATAAGGAAGTGAGCCGCTGATTCCAACAATACCGCCCCATGTTCTGGTTCCTATTACTGTGCCAAGGTTGTTGGCCTTGAAACTCCATGGGAACAGGTCTCCGTCTGATGCTGAATATTTGTTTATAAGCAGCACTTTAGGGCCGTAGTGCGTTGCATCAGGAATGGTTCCATTGCGCTCTGAGTTGCGGTACATGGTCATTCTGTATGGCTGTCTCAAAAGGCGCTCAATAATCATTGGAGATACGTTTCCACCGCCATTGGCACGGTCGTCAATGATTAGGGCTTCTTTGTCAAGCTGAGGGTAGAAATAACGTGCGAACTCGTTAAGGCCGTCGGGACCCATATCAGGGATATAAATGTATCCTACTCTGCCTCCTGTGGCCTGCTCTACTTTCTTAATATTGTTTTGTACCCAGTTGTAGTGCTCCAAAGGATATTCGTCTGAGATAGGTTTTACCACAATGTTGCGGGCCCCCTCCTCAGATGGTTTGCTGTTTACTGTAAGCTCAGTAAGTACGTTTGCCTTTCCAATAAGCAGTTTGTAAATGTTGTCTACTGAGTTGGTTGGGATACCGTCAATTGCAATGATGTAGTGGCCCTCTTTTACCTCAAGACCCGGCTCAGTAAGAGGTGATCTCAATTTGGTGCTGTAAGGGGCTCCAGGAAGGATCTTTTCAATTTTATAATATCCGCTCTTGTGGGCTGTAATCTCGGCTCCTAGCAATCCCATAGGGGTTCTTTCAGGTTTTGGCATTTCACCTGGGTTAACGTATGCATGGCCGCAGGCAACCTCTCCAATCATCTCACCCAGGATGTAGTTTACATCAAGTCTGGTCTTTGCATAAGGTAACAGTACGGCATATTTTTCTTTAATTGCTTTCCAGTCTATTCCATGCATGTTCTCAAGATAGAAACCGTCTCTGTAAGCTCTCCATACCTCATCGTATAGCTGTGCCCATTCTGCCTGGTAATCTATTGGTGCTACCAGATTCTTAAAAGTAACTTTCTCACGAAGTGCAACTTTAGGAGCAGGGAAATCGCATACATACAAATCTCTTCCTTTAGCAAACAATGCCTTTTTAGCACCAGGGGTATAGCTTACCAATGAAGCACCCTCAGCAGCCTTATCATCTTTGCCTGTTGCAAAGTCAAATACTTTCATTTCTCTTCCCGACGAATACCACAGTTTTTTACCGTCGCAAACAAAACTGCCGAACCGTCCTGTACCAACAGGAATCCTGATTATTCTGCCATAGATTCCCTCTGAGTCAATGACAGTTTGGGCAGCTGGCCCGGATGCCTCTTTTTTAGCTGGAGCTGCAGGTTTTGCATGGGCTTTTTTGCCATCTTCCGGAAGTAATGGAGATGGTGTGTTTTTAGCAAGCATAACCATATACAGGCCGTTCATGTTGTTGTATGTATGATTCCATTCCAACTGGCCGTATGTAGGGTTAAAATCGCGTGCAGAGGTAAAGATTATATATTTTCCGTCTGTGCTGAATACAGGAGAAGACGAATCATACCATTGCTCTGTAATGGCAATCTCTTTACCGGTTTGCAAGTTATAAGCAAAAACTACACTCATGTTGTTCTTTGCAGATCTGGTATAAGTGATCCAGTTTCCGCAAGGGGAGAAGCTGATGCTCCTGAACTCTTCCATAGGGTTTTGCATTACAGTGCGTTTCGCTTTGGTTGTTATGTCAACCTCTACAAGACGGTTTTTGCGGTCGGTATAGTACAGTTTTTTGCTGTCGGGACCCCAAATGATTCTACGGATATAGGTGTCGTTTCCGGTGGTCAGCTGTGTTGGAGCACCTGTCGTTCCCTGAAGGTATATTTCTGTCTCACCTGTGCTGTCTCCAATGTATGCAATGTATTTGCCATCGGGACTCCATACTGCTCCACGGTCGTTTGAACCTGGAGTACGGGTGATATTCTTGGTTACACCTTCTCCTGACGGTACATTAAATACCTCTCCACGAACGGTAACGGCAACTCTGGAACCGTCGGGATTAAGAGATGCACCTCTGCCGTTTACCTTGTTTGAGACATCTTTAAGCTCGTTGCGGCCGTAGATGTTGTCTGCTGTTAGGTTGATGTTTATTTTCTGGCTCTGGCGTGTTTTGGGGTTGAAGCAGAAAAGATAACCTCCCTGCTCATATACAATTACTTCTCCGTTGGTTGAAGGGAATTTTATATCGTAATCTGTGTAGTTGGTAACTTTTTCTGTCTGTTTGGTTTTGGTGTTGTATACAAACAGGTTCATGGTCATATCTCTGTCTGAGATAAAGAAGATCTCATCTCCAATCCACATTGGGAATATATCCTGTGATACGTTGTTGGTTATATTTTCCACCTTTTTTGCAGCAGGGTCGTATACCCAAACATCATCTGCCATACCTCCTTTGTAATATTTCCATGTGCGGAACTCTCGCATTACACGGTTGTAGGCAAGTTTTTTCCCATCAGGTGAGTAGCTGCAGAAACCACCCTCCGGAAGTGGAAGTTGCTGTGGCATTCCTCCATTAGGGGATATGGTCCATAATTTGCCTGGGAATCCGTCTCCTGTGCGGTTACGGTAAACAATTTTTTTACCGTCTTTGCTCCATGCCATTACAATGTTGTTGGGCCCCATACGGTCTCCCAAATCATCGCGTTCATTGGTGGCTGTATATGTAAGTCTTACTGGTTCTCCACCTTTTGCAGGGATAAGATAAACTTCTCTGTTGCCATCATATTCTCCGGTAAAGGCAATGGATTTTCCGTCGGGAGAAAAACGTGCAAACATTTCATATCCAATATGTGATGTGAGGCGGGTTGCCTCTCCTCCTGTGAGTGGGGCAGTGTACAGGTCTCCTGCATATGAGAAGACAACCTGATTGCCGCTGGTTGCCGGAAATCTCAATAGGCGAGCTTCATCTGCCTGTGCGCTTGTTGCAGCTGCTACAAACAAAAGCGCAGATAAAAATAGTTTCTTCATATGAGTTCAGAATTTTAGCATTTTATTTTGGTACAAGTTACAAAATAAAGTTAAAAAACCCCAAAAGTCATGAAGCTTTTGGGGTTTGGTTATAAGTGCTGTTAGTTATTATTTCTGAACAGTTGCGTTAATGTGTTTCAAGAATAGGTCCTCAAGCTGTTTTCTGTCGTAAGAGGTATTACCGCTCTTCTCAAGTACAGAATACAAAGCCTCAAGGTAAGCCTCGCCTCTAAGCTCCATTACAACATAATTGGTATATTGGCCTGTAGCATCATCTTTTGCCCATTTGTCACATGCAACAGTAGCACCCTGCAGGGTCTGTTTTACTACAATTGTTACAGCCTCATTCATTAGAGATTTTGACAATCCTGTATTGCTGTCTGTAAGATTGGTGCTCAAATCTGTGGTTGTAGACTCAACAACCTGATTAAGCATTGCAGCCAACTGGGCAACAGCGGCATTCTGAGCTTTTTTACGAGCTGCCATCTGGTTGTCAGATACACCTGAAGCCCAAGCTCTTAGAATTCCATCACCTGTCTTGAATTCAGAACATGGCATTACAAAAGTCTCTACTGGAGAGGTCTGAGCAAGTGTTTTAGATGCTCCGCATGAAGTAAACAACATGGCTCCAAGAGCAATGCTGATAGTGTAAAATAGCAATTTCATAGTATGTTAATTATTATTTAGTTTTTTCAATTGTACAGGAAGTTCCCTGTTTACCCTTTTCATTACCTCCCTATTGCATTGGGAGATGCTTTCTGCATCTGTTTTGTGAATAGGAACCAATACTTTCACCTGGTTTACAGAGTATGTAAGAAGAGTCTGGTCTTTGCTGCTGTTGTATATTTTCATAACAAGTGAGCAGTAGTTGCTTACCATATTGTATGTACCGGAAGTAACGGTTTCTCCTTTTTCACGTTTTGTGGTAAGGTCAATGTAATATTCAGCATCATAAGGGTCTTCAACTATGGTAAAGTAGTTGTTGTTAAGGATGCTGATAATATTCTTGTCTATACCTTCAAGTGCATTTCCCTCCTCATAAGAGAAGTAGCATTTTGCAGGTGAATCTTTAAGAACTACCATTACCTTTGCTGTAGGCCATCCTTTTTGATGTATAAGGTTTCTATATGACTCAGGGATATTCTCCATGAATTTGTCATCAATGCTAACCTTAATCTCCTGTACTTTCTCCTTAGATGTAAGATTGCTGATATAGAACTCGGCAGTACCGTTAAAATCAGTTTCAGTTGGTGCAGAGATATTTCCACTGCCTGAAACAAACTCGGCTTTAAGTTTCATATTTGGAATTACAACGCCATTTTTGGACAAGCACGCAGCAACAGGTGTGCTTATAGCTCTAAAAGGCTCTCCCTCAAGCTGTGTTGCATTGGTGGTGATTGCCATATTGCTGAATACATTCACGTATTGAGAATATAGTTCTGCCGGAATGTTTGTTGTAATGCCATTCTCTGTAGTTGTAAGCTCCATAAAAGCCCATGGCTCAACAGCTTCAAGGCCTTTGGCAAACAACTGTGCCGCTTGAGGCAGGTTCATGCTCTCCTGAGCTGCAATACCTCTTCTCAAATAGTCATTTCCGGCTATAATTGCATTGCTCTTTTTCCTTTCGGCATTTTTTGCATGGGTGTTTTTATTCAATGTATAATACACATAATAAAAATTACCATCTGTGTAACTGTCTTTTAATTCCTGTCCCTCAATCCATGCTCCAATGGAGGTGTTTATCTTGTCCTCAAGCATCTCCCTTGCTTTTCCGTCAACATCTATTAGATGAAGCAGAGAATTGTTTTCAAGTTTAAGTGATATCTGGGATGCCAAGTCTGCAAGAGCATTCTGTGTAGCCTTCTTAATGTGGTCGGGATCCGAAACAGGACACATTCCAATACCTGTATACTCTTTGTCAGATACTGGGTGCACTTGAACCCATGCCGGCATACTTTGTGAAAACAATACATTTATGCAGAATAAGGCGCAAAATGTTGTTAAAATCTTTTTCATATCAGTCATTTTTAGTCACAAATTGAGAAGAAAATAGTGTTTCCCTCAATTTTTGATGTACAGTTTATACCATTATCCTCTTTTAGGTAAGATTCAATCATAAATGCAAACTGTGCAGCATCCATAAGCAAACCATCCTGGTCTTTAGGAGGAATTGTTACGTAATCAAATATAATACCTTCATCAACAACTCCCTGGAGGTGATATTTACCTTTGAATGAGTTCTTGCGCACCCATTGGATAATGATATTTCTCAAAGCATAATTGTGAGGGCCTGCAGTGCTGTTCATTGTCATTCCCGACGAGCCGTCAATTGAGAAGCGAAGAACCACTCTGCTGCCTTGGCTGATGCGCTGTGTAAAGTTTTTGCAGATGTCATTTAGAAATTCAGGAAGGAATGCCTTAACAGCATAACCACATAATGCGTCTGTAGCATCGGTCTGGAAATAGTTTGTCCAACCGTCCTTAGAGGCAAGAACATCTCCAGATACTCTGTCATATGCCTTCATAATAAGGGATACTCTTGTACCTTGTGATGTTTTGCTTTTCTGCATATCTACTGTTACATATACATCTGCTCCAGAAGACATAAGCAAAGCTCTGTCATTTGATTCAGCTGCATTTAGCTCATAATTCTGTTGTCTTTTTTCTGCCTGAAGTTTACCCAATATATCAATTGTGGTAATATCTCTCTGCTCAAAACCATCCTGTACTCTTCCTACCGCAATACGTCTGTCAAAATCATTCATCAGTACACCATCAAAAGTCTCACCATCCTTCAAGAAAGGTACAACCATGATGGTAGGTTTTGTAAGTCCTTCGGTCTCATCAATTTCATTTACAGTAAGGGCCTTTTTGTGAACCTTATTGGTGGTAAGGTCAGCAATAAGTCTGTTGATGTGTATTGTAATTTCATATTTTGCCCTGTATTGGCTGGCAATCTTTGATGGTTTTTCAGTCTCAGTCATTGTAGCTACATATAGGGAGTAGCGGGCGTCTGAGTTAAAGAATGAACGGGTGTAAATGGGATTGTCGTCGGTGATAAGCGGTTTTCCGTCATTGATGCCGGCAATACCCTGATAGAATAGTGTGTAAAAAATGGATTGGGCAGCATTTTCTCCAACTTTCTTTTTGTCGGGAGACTGGCCCACTGAAATAAATGATGCCTGGGTCCCAGCTGTTGTTATCAGTGAAACCTGCTGCAAATAGTTCTGTGCATTTGTAAACAGCGCAATCAAAATTGCTGATACTGTGAGCAGTGTTTTTTTAATCATAGTCTATTCTCTTAAAAAGCAACAGAGAGAGCCCTAAGTTATATGACATAGGGCGCTCTCTTTAAATTTGAATGTTTTATTTATTTTAGGAACGAGCTGCTTACATCTCTCAATAATTTGCTTGCTGCAGATTTCTCAGCTGTCTCAACATTAAGAGCTTTTGCTTTGTCAGGGCTTGTCTCATAGATTGCAATATACTCTTTAAGGGCATTCAACAGTTCCTCGCCTCCATCAGTAACTTTACAACTTGAAAGATCTCCTGCCATAACCTCTGTAATAGAAAGGGAGCCAATTTTTTTCTTGGTTTCTCTTCCTGCAATCATATTGGCAACATAAACATTAAGTTTCTGACCTTTTTCAACACCATGGTCTGAACCTAAAGTAACGTAGCAACCTGTAAGTTTGCTGCCTTTTGCAGTGTAATCCTCGTGAATAATTACAGCTTTAAGTTTGAAGTTTTTGTCAACGAAATCTTGAATTTGTCCTTTAACCATTTTTAGAGCATCAGTAATTGCTTCTTGTGCAGTAGAACCCATGCCTGCTTTAAGATCCTTGATGCTTATCTCTGCAGATGCTACAAGTTTTTTGGTTTTAGTCTCATTAACTTTAATGGTAAAGCTTATGTTTCCTGTGTAGAACTGGCTGTCACCTGTAGGAGGAACTGCCTCACACTGAGTAATGTCACCGTGAAGGATGTACTGAGCTGCAACATCTTGAATTTGCTCAGTCAGGCTTGTTTCATCTGCCATTGCACTTTCTGAAGAGCGGCGCTGTGCCTCTTTTTTTAGTTGTGATTCAGATTGCTCATCCAAAATCTCAAAACGGCCGGTAGCTGTAAATCCCTCAAGGATAGAAGAACGTACTCTGCGAGCGAAGTCGTAGTCAATTGTGCTTTGGTTCCAGTTGAAAAATCCTGCATACATTACTGGTTTTTGTGATTGAGCATTCATTGAAAATGCTGCAATTACTAGTGCAATTGTTAAAAATAATTTTTTCATAATGTTAGTTTTTTAGTGATTTAATTATTTTAGGTATTTTGTTTTCTTTTGGGTAACTTTCTTAACGTAATCACGTGTCTCTGCGTGAGGCAGTTTCTTTAGAAGATGATTATACAGATTGTCATAATCAAAAGTGTTTATATGGGACAAAGCCTTTGATAGGTTGGTATTACCAGTAAAGGCCTTGCTTACATTGCCTGCACCTGTATTGTAGCTGGCTATCATACATAGCTGTCGGCATCCGTCATCTTCAACCTTCTTGAACATATTTGACAGGATTCTAAGATATGCTGTTCCTAACTCAATATTGTTGCGGGGATTATATAAGTAGCTTACCTCTGGCATCTTGTTCTCCTTATATACATAATTGTAGGCATCTATACCTGCTGTTCTTGGAACAATCTGCATAAGGCCAATGGCATTTGCACCACTTCTGGCTTGAGGATTAAAGGCAGATTCCTGCTCCATAATTGCATAGATAAGTGGTTGCTCAATGCTGAAGCGGTTAGAAAATTCTGCAATAAGATCTTTGTACAAAGCGGCATTTTTAGGAATATTGTCAGATACAAGTTTCATTTTAACCTGTACAATCTCCCTGTTTTTACCATCTGTACCTTTAGTTTGGGTTTTCTCTTTTTTTGTTTGGGATGCAATAGCGGCTGCAACCTGTTTTACAGGAACAGGAGCTGCTTTTTCCTTTGGTTTGTCTGCAGTTGCAGGCTTCTTGCTCTCAACAGGTTTCTTGCTCTCCTCTTTTTTCTTTGCTACTGGAGCAGGAGGAGTTGTCTTAGGTTTTGCAGGGGCAGGTTTTTTTGGTTGGATATTTAATTTGCCACCCTTTGCAACAGGCGCAGGAGGTGCGTTTGTCTTTTGAACACTTGTTGCAGGCTCCGAATAACCCCCAATAGGTTTGTTATTGATAGAATATTGAGAAAGATCAATAAGATTTTCCAATATAGGCTGAGCAGTAATAGGTTCTGCTTTATCAACAGAAGAAGGGTATGGACAAGTTGAACCACGGCTGCTAAGCATCCTCTCAATAGCTTGTGCCATAAGATTGTTTATTTGAGTGCTGTCTTTGCTCTGTGACGGATCAACAGCTATCTCTACAAGTACTTCACCTGTTTCAAAGTCTACGATAGATCTTTGTTGCATATTTGGGGAGTATTCAACCCATTTGGTTTTGGTGTCTGCAAGAACCTGATTCTCTCCCGAACCCCATATTTTTTTAATGGAATTCAGATACTCTTCATATTCAGCCATTGCTTTGGCTTCGTAAGCCAGAAATTCGGCGCGCATATTTCCTGCTTCGCGTTCAAACTGCTGACGTATTATATCCAATGAATCTAAGCTCTGTGCAGATATGGTGTTGAATGGTATCAAGCAACACAATAAACAAACAGTAATAAAAAGTTTCATAGTTTTTGGGTTAGGTGAGAAGAGATTTTGACAAAGTTAAGAAATAATGTCTATCTTTATACATAAAGATCAATAAAAAAAGTGAGAAACATATGGAAAATAATAACACTTGTTGGCATATGCCGCGTATAGGTGATCAGGCCCCAGAGTTCAGGGCAATGACAACACATGGTAAGCTGAATTTCCCTGGTGATTATGCCGGAAAATGGAAGATTCTTTTCAGCCATCCAGCAGATTTTACCCCTGTATGTACAACAGAATTTATTGCATTTGCAAAAATGCAAGAGGAGTTTGAAGCACTTAACACCCAACTTGTAGGATTATCTGTAGACAGCCTCAGCAGTCATATAGCATGGGTAAGGAATATTCAGGAGAAAATTGAGTGGGAGGGGAACAAAAATGTAGAGATTGGCTTCCCGATAATTGTAGATTTGAGCAAAACTGTTTCAACCTTATATGGAATGATAATGCCCGGTGAGGCAAACAATGCATGTGTAAGAGCAGTTTTCTTTATTGACCCTACCGATAAGATACGGGCAATCATTTACTATCCTCTTGTATTGGGACGAAACTTTGATGAGATAAAACGTGTTATTATAGGGTTGCAGACAGCAGATGCCCATGATGTGGCTCTTCCTGCAAACTGGGAGCCTGGTAAAGATGTGGTGGTGCATTATCCGGTAACTACAGCAGATGCACATAAGAGAGTAAAAGAGGAGGGACTTACTTGTCACGAGTGGTATCTTTGTTCAAAGAAACTGTAAACAATTGAGTGGTTCTACAACCGGGAATAGTGTTGTAGAACCATTTTGTCTATAAATTGTAGTGTAAAAATATTACACACTCGCATTGTATGGTTTAATGCTCTGTATAATAAGCATGTACTAAGGTAGTATGTAAAAATATTATACAGGTAATTATTTGACTTTCCGGATATTTTATAATGGTTATGGGAAGAACTGTTACACTTGTCGTATTCTTAATATTGTCGCAAATTGCATATGCTCAGCAATCAGGGAAATTATGGCTTTCAGCTATGGAAAGCTATAATTACCAACAGGCAATAGAACTCATTTCACATGAGATTGTACAGGTGCAGGATACCTCTCAGATAAGAAGCCTTTTGTTGCAGAAAGCGGTATGTGAGAAGAACTTGTATAAATTTTCAGATGCTATTACAACACTGACAGATGCACTTTCCATTGTAGGAGATGACCCTGCTGTTTTTGCATCCTTGGCAGATTGCCACCGCCTGAACGGTAATAATAATATTGCCATGATCTTTTATACATTGGCAACGGAGACTGCTCCCGATAATTTATACTATAAGATTCAGAAGGCAATGCTTCAGTATAGAATGGATGATCTTCAGGGGTGTATATTGGAGGGAAAGAAAATTCTTGGAAAGGATTCCACGTATTCAATTGTGACCATGATGGGAGACTGCTTTAATAAATTGCAGGCTACAGATTCTGCCCTTGTGTACTACAATTGGGCTTATGATAAAAATCCTGGAGATTACAGAGTCCTGGAAAAACTGTCGGGAATATACCTTGGACAGAAAGATTTTGCTAGAGTGGCAAGGATGACATCTGACTTTTTGAAGTCGGATTCTACCAATGTTACAATTACCCCTATCTTGGGTGTGGCTTTGCATGGAATGTCAAAATATGATGAATCTTGCAAGGTGTTCGGCAAGGCGTTGGAGTTGGGATGTGACAAGTTGTCGGGATACTACTATATGGGGTTGAACAAGATGATGTTGGAGGATTATCTGTCTGCTTATGATTGGTTCAGGAAGGCAGCTTTGTTGGATACGGCAGATGTGAATCTGGTGTATTATATGGGATATTGCCGTTCAAAGACATTGCATGGTAAAGTAGCTGATTCTCTGTTTAATAAAGTGGAGCAGATGCTTCAGCCTGATCCTGCAATGATGTTTAAGCTCAACATTTCCAGGGCTGAAATGTATGTGCAGTATGAGCTATACGGTAAAGGTGCTGATCATTTTATTAAGGCAGAGCAGTATGCTTCTCTTACACCTGCACAGATAGCCAAGGCAGGTTATGCATATAGACTTGCCAAGGACTATAAGAATGCTCTAAAATTTTATAAAAGGTATCTCTCTGTTGGAAAAGAGGGGTCTGTTACCTGGAAGTTTGTGCAGTCTGAGTTGGCTTTCATTAAGGAAGAGCAGTTTATGGCTGGTGAGTAAATGGCGGTCTGCCTGTAAAGTTTTTTATCAATTGTAAAGTTTCTTTACAAATTTCCTTTTAGATAAATTGATGTAATTGTCACTCAATCAGTGTATTGTGTGGTTTGGCACGGCTATTGCCCAATGTTTGGGTATTATTGAAAATGTAAATTGTGTAAAATATATTTTAGATATGAAGAAATTTTTAAAAATATCTTTCTTGGGGGCAGTTCTGGTGGCTTGTGCTATGGGAAGAGCTCAAGGACAGGAGGTTATGACTCTTAAGGGGTGTATGGAGTATGCTGTTTCAAATTCTACGCAGATGAGAATTCAGCAAGCGGATATCCATGATGCTCAGGTGGTTCGCAGGAGTGCAATTCTGGAGGCATTTACCCCAAGTGTCTCAGGTGGAACTTATGCTTACTATAATTTTGGACGTTCGGTAGATCCTGAAACAAACACTTACAAATCTACAACTTCATTCCAGAACGGGTATCAGGCAAATGCCGGAATAACCATTTTCAATGGTTTTGAGGCGGTGAATAATGTGAGGATTTCCAAGACTGCACAAGCCATGGGTGTAAGCAAATGGAACCAAACTAAAGATGAGGTTTGTCTTGCAACCATGGAGGCTTATTATAATGTTGTTTATTATAAGCAGATGATTGCAGCTGTGGAGCAGGAGGTTGAGGCTGCCAGAAAGGGTGTGGTACTGGCTCAGAAACAGGAGGCTCTTGGACAGAAAGGATATGCAGATGTGGTGCAGATAGAGGCTGATTTGGCTGCTAAAGAGTATAAGTTGGTAAATATGAAGAATATGTACACAGATGCTCTCCTTTCTTTGAAGGATGTGATGTTCTGGCCTTTGGATCAGGAGCTTGTAATAGATTATTCAATGGCAGATTCTGCAGCGTTGGAGCTGGGAGAGACACTTGTACATGAAGGCTTTTTGGATACAACAGAGGACATTGTAGATAAGGCAACCTTGTCGTTACCTTCCATTGCTATAGCAAAAGGTGAGATGATTAATGCCCGCAGGAATCTGAGTACGGCAAGATGGCAACTTCTCCCTTCGCTTTCTTTAAATGGAGGTTGGAGTACAAGCTATTTCACTTATCCCGACGAAACTGGATACAAGTCGGCCCCTTTCAGGACTCAGCTTTCAAATAATATGGGAGAATATATTCAGCTTTCAATGTCAATTCCCATTTATGGCAGATTGAACCGCCATGCAAATATTGCCAGAAAAAAGAATGCTTATGCAAGGGCATCTGCCCAATATGATCAGGCTGTGAGGGAGGTGGAAGCTGAGGTGACCAGAGCTTTGCAGGATAAGGAAGGAGCGGCGGCTGCCTTTATTCAGGCTAATAAACAGGCTAAGGTTCAGCAGGAGGCTTACAAGTATTCAACCCGTAAGTTTGAGCAAGGTTTGATTTCCCCTATGGAGTATCAGGTGGCATCGGGAAATTATCTTTCTGCGAAGGCTGAACAGTTGAATGCGTTGCTGAAGTTTTATTTGAAGCGCAGTGTGGTGGAATATTATAGTGGAGTTCCGTATTTGGAGCAGTAAAAACTATCTAAGAATTATTTATCGGGAAAAATAAAAAATACAGATATGGATAAGATTATCGAGAAGAAAAAAGGTTTTGCAGCAATGTTTACAAGAAGAGCATTGCCTTATTGGATGGGGGCTTTGGTAGTTGTTTTTGTATTATGGTTGATATTCAGAGACAATTCAAGCACTTTGCGAGTGAATGGAGATACCCTTTCTTACGGAACTGTTAGCCGTGGGGAGTTCAATGATTATATAAGGGTTACGGGCCAGGTGCAGCCTATGACAACAATACAGATTTCTCCACTTGAGGGTGGTGTTGTGCAGGAGATTGTTACAGAAGAAGGCTCAAAGGTAAAGAAAGGGGATGTAATCCTTGTTTTGAGTAATGAGAGTCTTGATCTTCAGATTCTTAATTCAGAGGCTGAATTGGCTGAAAAAGAGAATTTGTTGCGTAATACTATGATCTCAATGGAGCAGCAGAAGTTGAGCGTAAAACAGGAGATGTTGCAACTGAGAGTTGAGGTACGCCGTAGTAAAAGGGCTTATGAGAGTGCGCGTGAGCTGTATGCAGAAAAACTTATTTCCCGTGAAGAGTGGTTGAAAGCTGAGGAGGACTATATGTTGGCTAAGGACCGTTTGGCTCTTGTGGAGACCCGTGCCCAGCAGGATAGCCTTTACAGGGCAGTGGAGATTGAGCAGATGAGTGAGAGTTTGAGTAATATGCGTTTGAATATGAAAATGATCCGCAAGAGAAAAGATAACCTTACCATTAAAGCCCCAATTGATGGTGAACTTGGTCTTTTGGATGTCGTTTTGGGACAGAGCATAGCAGCTGGAGTGAAAGTTGGCCAGATAAACAATCTTGATTCTTACAAGATAGAGGCGCAGGTAGATGAGCACTACATCGATAGAGTTGTAGCAGGTCTTGAGGCACAGTTTGAGAGACAGAATGAGTCTTACGGAACAGTTATCCGTAAAGTCTATCCCGAGGTACGTGACGGCAAGTTCAAGACAGATTTCAAGTTCAGCGGCGAGCAGCCTGCAAACATCCGCACAGGACAAACTTATTACCTTAACCTGCAGCTTGGCCAGAGCGAGGAAGCAGTACTTATCCCTCGCGGAACATTTTATCAGAAGACAGGAGGCCGTTGGATATATGTCGTTACTCCCGACGGGTCGCAGGCCGTTAAACGTGAGATTCGCATAGGTCGCCAGAATCCCCAATACTACGAGATTCTTGAGGGGCTGGAACCCGGCGAGAGAGTTGTCGTGAGCGGTTATGACAACTTTGGTGATAATGAGGTGCTGGTATTTTAAAAGTTACGTCGTCTTTTTGTACAATACGCTGATTGTTAGATTGTTATAAAAGACAAATTTGCAAAAATAAACTAAGGTGATTTTTTAAGGTGTTGTAAATGAGCTTATTGTACAAAAAGACGACGTAAAAAATAGGGGTATGTTGAAGAACTTTTTGATGACACTAAGGCGCTACAAGGTGGCGGGAGTGTTGAATATATTGGGACTTACGCTGGCTTTTGTGGCGTTTTATGTGATTGCGTCGCAGGTGTGGTATTCGGTTACGTATAACAGGCCGTTGAAGGATTCGGACAGGGTGTATATGGTTTCGGCGCTGTGGGGTGGTAAGTTGGGTGAGGCAGATGCGGAGTGGAGTTCGTCATCGCCGCATCCTGTAACTCAGGAGAGCGTTGAGGCATTCCCTCAGGCAGAGTGCTTTACACATTTCAGGGAGTGGGCCTTTCCCGATAGGGTATGGAGTAAAACAGGTGCAGGCAGTTTCCAGAAATATAAAATGGGAAGCTATGATATGTCTCCACAGGGATTGGATGTGTTTGGGTTTGATATAATTGCAGGAGATGCCTCAAAGATTGCCGAGCCCAATACCATTATCATTTCCCAGAGTGCTGCGCAGAGAATGGGTGTTGAGGTAGGTGGAGTGGTTTATTATGAGGGAGGAAAGTGGAACAACAACTTGCGCCCGGAACACCCTCAGACCGTTGTGGCAATTTTTAGGGATTTTCCAAAAAATACTTTCCTGTATGATCACCATATCTTTAAGAATGATAACTGCAAGGACGGTAAGGGAAACAACAACTGGAACTATAACCATTTTGTAAAATTTGAGAAAGGGGCAGACCTTGAGCAGTTCAGGAAGGTTTGGATGGATAAATTTGCCTCATGGATGCTGGAGCAAATGTATAAATGGAAACAGGAGCATCCCGACAACAATATCTTTGAAGAGGGAGATGAAATACTTCCAATCAGACTCATCCCTTTGGATAAAATGTATTTCCAGGGAGGGATTAACAGTGAAAGGTATGAGGCTGGAACTGTTGGATCTACACTTACCCTTGTTGGAATAGCCCTTCTTATAGTGGTGATTGCTTTCATCAATTTTGTGAACTTCTTTATGGCTCTTGTACCTGTAAGGATACGTTCTGTGAATATCTGCAAGGTGTTTGGTGCCGGTCAGGGTACATTAAGGATGAGTTTTCTTCTTGAGGCGATAGGTTTGGTATTTGTAGCTTTTGTCCTTTCTATAGGAATTATTCTGGCATTGCAGGGGGGATTCCTTACAGAGTATGTAACATCATCGTTGGCCCTTGGAGACAATATTGCAGTGCTTGTGGCCATTTTGGTACTTATGGTACTGTTGGCGGTGTTTGCTGCAATCTATCCTGCTGTACACATTACAAAATTCAATGCCTCATTGGGCGTGAAGGGGGGATATGCCAGCTCGCTGTCGGGAAGAAGAATGAGAACCGTATTGGCTGGATTCCAGTTTGCCGTGGCAATGGCGCTCATTATAGTTGCGGCATCTTTCTTTATACAGTACAGGTATATGGTCAACTTTGACATTGGGTTGGATAGAGCCAATATTGTAACGTTTTCATCATATGACATTTCTTCAAATGGGGAGGCTGTTGTGGAGAAATTGCAGCAGTGGCCGGATGCAGAGGCAGTTACCGCTTCTTCAAGCCCTGTTACCAACAGCAACAACAGGTGGGGACGAAAGTATGATGGTAAGGATTTTATGTTGTATGCGTGGGCTGTAAGATGGAATTTGCCTGAATTTTTTGGGATAGATGTAGTAGAGGGAGAGGGGTTTACAGAGCAGTCACATAGCCGCTTGGATATGCTTGTTACCAGAAACCTGCATGCCGAGGTGGGAGTTCCTGTAGGGCATGAAATCAACAACTGCACCATAACAGGTTTTATGGATAATGTCAAGCTTGCCCCTTCAGATGATAATGCTGCCTATATGGGACTTTTCTGTAATTCTAATCCAAAATATGGTACTTATTATGTACGTCTGCAGCCTGGCGCATCTGTTGCGGCATTCTCCGGGTATGTGAAAGGGCTTGTACAGGAGTTTGCTCCTGGAGCAGATGAACCTGAGATAATGTTCTTTAATCAGGCAATAGGTAAACTTTACAACTCTACAAGAAAGGCAACCGTAACAATTGGCCTGTTTGCCCTGTTGGCAGTGGTGATAGCCCTAATGGGAGTGTTTGGAATTGTGATGTTTGAGACTCAGCACCGCCGCAGTGAGATAGCCATCCGCAAGGTTTACGGAGCGGAGAGAGGCCAGCTTGTAGGATTGCTCAACAACCAGTATGTTGGCCTTGTTCTGGTGAGCTTTGTTGTTGCTGCACCTGTAGCCTGGTGGATTGTGCAGCGCTGGCTGGAGCAGTTTGCCAACCGCATTGCAATGCCTTGGTGGGTGTTTGTAGTGGCATTGATAGCAGTGCTTGCTGTTACGGTTGCCCTTGTAACCTTGCGCTCTTGGAGAGCTGCAAGTGAGAATCCGGCAGATGTTGTGAGGATGTAAATAATTATTATCTTTGTAATAAATAAGATATTGTTTTTTAAAGGATAAATAATTACTTATGAATAATATATTATTTGTTAATATAGATAATCCAACTGAGATTTCAGCTCAGATAGCATCAAGAGTAAAGGCTAGACGACTGGAATTGAACCTTACACAGGAAGGGATGGCTGCACGTGCCGGATTGAAGTTTGCCACTTACAGAAGATTTGAGCAAACTGGTGAAATATCATTACGTGGTCTGTTGCAAATAGGTTTTGCACTCAATGCTTTGGCAGATTTTGATGCCTTGTTTGCTCAGAAGCAGTACATGACACTCAATGATGTATTAGGCGAACAGAGTGTTAATCGCAAAAGGGGGAAGAAAAATGAGTAATTTAAAGCAGATAGAAGTCATTTGTTACAATCGTTTGGTTGGACGTCTGGCCATGACCAAAGATGGGTTGTGCGCTTTTGAATATTCTGCACAGTGGCTTACAACAGGATTCTCCATATCTCCTTTTGAATTACCTCTGCAAAGCGGCGTGTTCATTGCCAAACGCAGACCTTTTGAGGGTGGATTTGGCGTGTTTGATGATTGCCTTCCTGACGGTTGGGGACTTCTTGTCCTTGACAGATACCTGCAGAAGCATAATATAAATCCGCGCACCCTAACCATATTGGACCGTTTGGCATTGGTAGGTTCAACAGGCAGAGGAGCATTGGAATTTCGTCCGGACAAGAGTGTTGTAACGCAACAGGAATATGCAGATTTTCAAAATCTGGCACTGGAAGCTGAAAAGATTCTCGAGAGTGATGATTACACAGGAGACAGTATAGAGGAGTTCCAGCACAGAGGTGGCTCACCTGGAGGTGCAAGGCCAAAGATTTTCACTCGCTATGAAGGAGCAGAATGGCTTGTAAAATTCCGGGCAAAACGTGATCATAAGAAAATTGGCATAGATGAATATAAATATTCATTGCTTGCCAAGGACTGCGGTATAGAAATGCCTCAAACAAGGCTGTTTGAAAATAAATATTTTGGCGTGGAGCGTTTTGACCGTACCCCAAACGGAAAACTGCATGTAGTGAGCATGTCTGGTCTTACAGGTGCAGATTATAGATTGCCCAGTATTGATTATTTACATATTTTTAAAGTTTGCGCCGCTCTTACCCATAATATGGCAGAATTATGGAGGGTATATCGTCTGATGGTATTCAATTATCTGATAGGAAATAAGGATGACCATGCAAAGAACTTTGCATTTATTTACGATAATGGCGAATGGCGCTTTTCTCCAGCATATGATTTACTGCCAAGTGATGGTATGAATGGTTATCACACTACATCTATAAATGATAGTATTGAACCTTCCAAAAATGACCTGTTGGAAGTTGCCGTAAAGAGTGGACTCAATAAAAAAGAGGCAAATGAAATATTTGAGAAAATAAAGAGTATTATTACCAACAGTAAATAGCAGTTATATAATTAGGGTGACTTTTTAGTCACCCTAATTATATAACTCTCCATCATTCCTGCCCAATGATCCCCGCTGGGTTTATCTTTACGATTGCTGCAACTTTCCAATAGATTGTTATTCCAATCATGAATGTAAGCAACAGGAACAGAACTGTCCAGAACATCGGGCCACAGTGGAAGGATTGCAGATACATCCTGTTCCAGAAGAGGAATATTGAATAAAGTAGAGGAAAAGCTGTCATAGCGCTAGTGCCTAGAAGTATGGCATATAGTTTTGTAAATTTCCAGGCTATATGCCTTCCCAAAGCACCATGAACTTTCATTATTGCAATTTCGCGTGCCCTTTTGTCTGTATCCATACTTATACTTGAGTACACGCCAAGGATTGTAATTATTATGCACACAACAGCAAAGAATACAAGCACTTTTCTGAAAGTGTACTCAATCACCTGAGCAGAGTGTATATCATCCATAAGGGTAGTTGATTTGAAATCAATGGATTGAGGCAGGTTTGCCCTCATAATGGAATCAACATATTTCTGTACGCTCTTTACTTCAGTTGGGGCACATTTCAGGTAACAATGTTCAAGGTATCCATTTTCCGCCAGTTTCATAAATACAAATCCCATTGCATTTTTTTCATATAGGGAATATATGTAGTCATTTTCTAAAAGTCCGGTTATATTGTAGTATTGGTTATTGAAACTCATTCTGAATGATTTGCCAATAATTTCCGCGCCACAGTTCTTTTGCAGTCTTCTGTCTGCTACAACTTCATTATCAGTGGAAAATACTTTTCCCTCTTCTATTGGAATGTTCATAAACCTGAAAAAATTATCGGGAACAACCATAAGATGTACCTCATTCCACTTTTTATAATTGTTGTCATCCCCTGCCCAATAAATGGTGGAATAGCCCGACATTCCTTCACATAATGAAATATCTGTAATTAGTACATCCTCTACAGCAGAGTGCTGTGAGATTTTCTCTATCATTGCCCTTTTCCAAGAGTCCTTTTTAAAAGTGTAGTTAAAATCAACACTTACAATGGAGTTTTTCATCTCCTTGGAAAGATCTGGGAACATTATGCTGGAACTTACTTTGCTCTGCATCAGCACTCCTCCCACCAACCCAAGGAATATCCAGCAAATGAAAATCTGCCACCAGAGCATAATGTTTCTACCTATAACTTTATTTGTCGCAATATTCTGCTTTATTCCGGAATATGCAGATATTCGGTATAGTCTCCTAGCTATGAGAAGGCAAATGATTGCGCACATAACAAGAAGGAATGCGGTATATTGCAAAGCGTGCTGAATCATTGTCCCTTTGTCCATCATAAAATTAATTTCTATCATATCCAAAGAGAAATTGAATGCATTGTCTCCCAATATTTCAATTATTGAGAGCATAAGGAGTGATGACAGTAGCACAATTACAGAAGACTGTACATAAAGCTGTTTGAACAGATGCCAGAATTCTCCTCCATACACTTTCCTAAGTGAGTACTCTTTTGTTTTGTTGTAGAATGATGCAATCAGGAAGTTGAAGAAGTTCAGCAGCGATGTTGCCAGTACAAGAAGTCCTATAACACCTGTAATAATGGCTATAACAAGGAAGCCGCCATTCAAACTGGATTGTTCTGCATCAACTCTGCATACTTTGCCTACAGTCTTGAATGTATAGTTCCTCTCTGAAAGCCATTTTGTAAAATCCTCTTTTGTAAAACCTTCCCTCAACAATACAGATGTTGTTGTACTTGTAGTTCTTGAAATTCTGGCTGGATTGCGCTTCATATAGTTTATAACTCCTTCTGAATCATTGAGTCTAAGTATATCCAACGAATTCATGAATGTAATGGAGTTGTTGCCGGGAATATCTTTCATTACTGCAGCAATTGTATAGTTTATACGGCCATCTTGCCGTGTAGTTGGAGGAGATGACCATAAAGGGTGAGTAAGTGTCATATTTTTGCCTATGGCATCGTGGATATTCCCAAATATCCTGATTGCTGCAGATTCAGACATTACAATGGAATTTGGCATTGCGGCAGCATTTTCCCAGCTTCCGGAGATTATCTTCGGTGTATATACCGGCAAGAATTCTTCATCTGTCTCAATTGTATGGAAAGTATATGGCAATATAAGGTCCTGTGAAATAGCGATGTTGAATGTCATCTGGGTAGGAAAGCCTAAGGTTACAATATTCTGCAATTGTGGGATATCCATAGTCCTGAGCTCTTCTACCATTACTGATGATGTACTGGAAAAACTGACATTGGATTCAGTGTCTTCCATACGTATTTTTATTATCCTCTCATTATTGGGGAAGCAGCTGTTTGTAGAAAGTGTATAGCGGGTAATGTAAAAACATATTGTAAAGCACAAAATTCCTGTGGCCAAACCCAAAACGCATATAATATTCTGAATTTTATATTTGGCCAGATTCCTTAAGGCTAGTGAGAAATAATGTAAAAGCATAAGTCAATTCCTTTTCAAATTTAACAATAATCATAAACAGGTTAGTGCAAACAATATGACTAAATGCATGCCAAATATGTATAACGCGGAAAATCAATGTTTTACAAAGAGAATAGAGGTGGAGTACAGGTGCGGTATCAAACAATATGTAGTGCGGATACGCACATTTTTTATAGTTGCCTTTCATTATCTTTGCAAAAAACAAACTGTAGCAAATGATGGAGAATTTAGGGAAAGTACTTATAGTGGATGATAATGAAGATGTGCTGTTTGCACTGAATCTGCTGTTGGAGCCATATGCTGAGATGATAAGGGTGGCAAAAGTGCCTGAGAAGATAGATTTCTTTATGAAGGAGTTTCTTCCCGATATCATCTTGCTGGATATGAATTTTCGCAAGGATGCAATCAGCGGGCAGGAGGGATTTGAGTGGTTGGAGAAGATTCTGGCCATGGACAAGGATGCCGTGGTGATTCTTATGACAGCCTATGGAGATACAGAAAAGGCAGTTAGGGCAATAAAATCGGGTGCAACAGATTTCATTACAAAACCTTGGGAAAATGAAAAACTGGTGGCCACCCTTTCGTCGGGAATAAAATTGAGAAAAAGCAGGAGGCAGGTAAGTTCCCTCCAGGAGCAGGTGGAGGCCCTTTCAAGTTATAAGATCCCTTTTCCTGAGATAATAGGGGAATCTCCTGCTATGTGTAATATCTTCAGTACTACTGAGAAATTGGGAAGTACAGATGCCAATGTGCTGCTGTTGGGGGAAAACGGTACTGGAAAGGATATGATTGCCCAATTGCTGCACACGAACTCGCAAAGGTGCAACAGACCTTTTGTGCATATAGATTTGGGAAGCATTCCTGAGCAACTATTTGAAAGTGAGCTGTTCGGATATGAGAAAGGTGCATTTACAGATGCAAAGAAACCCAAGGTGGGAAGGATGGAGATAGCGCACAAGGGAACCCTTTTCCTTAATGAGATTGGAAACCTTTCCCTTCCAGTACAGGCAAAACTCCTTACGGCGCTTGAGAGCAAGAGAATTACTAGACTTGGCGGAACGGCCCCAATTGATATAGATGTAAGGGTTATATGTGCCACAAATGCAGATTTGCCGGCTATGGTGGGGAATGGAACATTTAGGGAGGACCTGTTCTACAGGATAAACACAATTGAGATAAACCTACCCCCTTTAAGGGAACGTGGTAATGACATCATTCTGCTTGCAGAACATTTTACAGAAAAATACTCACACAAATATGACAAGAAAGTGCCACGCATTACCCGCGAGGCCAAACAGCAACTCCTCAAATATAATTGGCCTGGCAATGTAAGGGAACTGCAGCACATTATTGAGAGGGCTGTAATTTTGGGGAACGGACTTTCCCTCCATCCCGACGATTTTGCTCTTAAACATTCTTCGCAGAGCAGAACTGGTCAACAGTCCAGCCTTAATCTTAAGGAGATTGAGCATCAGGCAATTGAGGAGGCATTAAAATTAAGTGACGGCAATATGAACCGAGCTGCCCAAATGCTTGGCATTACCAGATACACACTCTATAGAAAACTAAAGTAGATTTTTTGCAATGAAAAGATACTCCACCACAGTAATACTTCATATATGCGCCATAGTAATCCTCGCAGCGGCTGCATTCTGGGCTTTCTGCCATAAGATTCCTTTTACCGGTACTCTGCTTGGCCTTTTCATTGTGGGTTGTAGCGTAAATCTGTACAGGCTTCAGATGATACAGTTACGTCTGATGCATCAGCTCTCCAAGAATATCAGGTGCGGAGATACCGCCCTTAGTTTCAAAAGTGAATACAGGAACATCCAGATGGAAGAACTGATAGAAGAGTTGAGGGAAGCAATGAAAATGTACAAAAAGAGGACTATGGAGGCAAACGAAATAGAATCGTGGCAAAAGCTCATAAGGATAATGGGGCATGAAATAATGAACTCCATAACCCCAATAGCATCATTGTCCGAAACTCTGAGCACCAGAACCGTTGAGTATAGGCAAATGCAACAGGGGATGCAGGTAATCCACAAAAGGAGCAAAGGGCTTATGGAATTTGTGGAGAACTATCGTAAAATAACCAGAATTCCCACCCCTATAAAGAGAAAGGTGTGTTTGAATGACCTTATGAATGGAATTTCCAATCTTTTCCCAGATGATTTCATCCATTTTCAAATCCCTTTAACTCCAATATATGTAAAGATAGACCGTATCCAAATAGAACAGGTACTTATTAATCTCATTAAAAATGCAATTGAGGCTTGTGCTGAAATTGATAATCCTTCTATTCATATAAAGGCATATGCAATAGGGAAAGGCGCTATGACTATTGAGGTCTCTGATAACGGCCCTGGAATACTTCCAGATGTGCTTGACAAAGTTTTTGTCCCTTTCTTTACAACCAAAGAAAAAGGAAGTGGAATAGGTCTCAGTTTATGCAAACAGATAATGCATCTGCATGATGGTAATATAACCGTTGAGTCAATACCTACGAAGGGTACCCGTTTTGTCATCAATATGTAAAGTTTCTTGCCAGTTGTAAAGTTTCTTTACAGCTTTAAATTGGTGTATCTTTTGTTAAGTTGTTGAAATACAGATGTATGAATAGTTTGGCACACCTGTTGCCAATATGTTTTTAAAATGTAAAACTGTAAAGCTGGTTGTAAAATTTAATCTAATGAAAATAAAGAGCAATATAATTCAGATTTTGTCGTTGGCATTGGGATTGGCCATTGGAGTAGTGCTTATTGCCAAGGTGTGTTTTGAGTTACAGTATGACAAGTTCTATGATGATAGGGACAGAGTATATACTATTATGACGGGATATCAGAGGCATAATGATGACCCTCTGAATGCTAACCAGATTAGCGGTGCTGTTGCACCTGGATTCAGGGAGTGTGTACCTGGAGTTGAAGTGGCTACACGAATAACACCTCTTTTTGATAACCGCAATTATTATACAGAGGATAAGAACAAGCTTACAGCAGACCTTATATTGGCCGATACAAGTTTCTTTGACATTTTTACCCGTAATGTTCTTGCCGGAGATTCGCGCAGAATTTTGGGAGAGTGGGGAAAGATGATGGTATCCAATTCTTTTGCACAGAAATTGGGTGGAGTAGAGAAGGCTATTGGTCAGACTTTGTATAATGAGTCTTTGCAGAATGTAAAGTTTACTATAGAGGGCGTTTATGAAGATTTTCCACAGAACAGCTCTTTTGGAGATGTGGAGATGCTTTTGTCCATGGCTACATACAATAAGAAGAGTACTGAAAACTGGCTTGGCAATGACAGGTACCGTGGATGGGTAAAGCTTGCTCCGGGGGTGGATCCTAAATCCCTTACTGATGCCATTCATAAGATGCAGGAGCAGAACCAGCCTATGGAGGAACTGGAGAAAGGGGGATTGAAGTTGTGGTATTATCTTGAGAATGCCGGCAATGACCATCTTTCTGTAAGTACCAATAGAAATATGGTGATTATGCTTTCTCTTGTGGCTCTTATCCTAATTGCCGCATCCGTTGTGAACTATGTTTTGAATGCTATTTCTTCTGTAGTTAAGAGGGCTAAAGAGGTTGGTGTGAGAAAATGCTACGGGGCACAAAGTGGTAATATCATGTGGATGCTGTTTAAGGAGGCGGGGTTGAACATGTTGCTGTCGGGAGTAATAGCAGTGGCTATAATTTTTGCAATGCAGGGTTGGATTACCAGATTGTTGGGCGCTTCTTTGGAGGGGTTATTTACTCCGGGGGCGTTGTTGGTGGCAGTTGGGGTTTGTGTTGTGGCATTTCTTGTTTCAGCGGTGATTCCGGCAAAGGTCTTTATGGGTATTCCGGTTTCTACTGCATTCAGGAACTATAAGGAGTCAAAGAGAAAATGGAAACTGGTTTTCTTGGGAGTGCAGTTCACATTTACCGTTTTCCTTGCAACGGTTATGGTAATTTTTGCAAAGCAGTATGATATGATGCTTAATGACAATTTGGGGTATGAGTATGATAATCTGCTGATTGTGAATATGCCGGGTGCCAAAGCAGAAGAGTGCTTTAAGGTTAATGATGCTATAGCAGTGTTGCCTGTGGTGCAGAAGAGTGCGGTGGCTTCATGTGTGCCTGTTGAAGGATCGTCGGGAAACAATGTTTATTTGCCTGGAGATGACAGGGAGCTGTTCAATATTGCTGACCAGTACAATTACTCAGAGGGTGCTGCAGAGGTGTTTGGTATAAAGTTCCTTGAGGGAAGGGAGGCTGCTGCGGCTAATGAGGTGGCTGTGAGCCGCAAGTTTGTGGAGAAGATGCAG
>JAZLBB010000086.1:0-7128 GCA_045613465.1 Candidatus Egerieisoma sp. | reverse complement strand
CATGTTTGTACAGTTCAAATATCTGCTGGACAGGGATAATGGATATACCAAAGAGAACATTATTGGGATAAGCGGAGGACAGAAAAATGCAGATTATCTTCCCGACGAATTGCTGAAATTCCCTTTTGTGGAGAAGGTGGGACATATACAGTTCTTGCCTTCCCAAGATAGTAGAACAGGTATGGGAGTGAACTATAAAGGGGAGCAAGTGCAGCTTGATGTGATGTATGGCGATTCAACGGCATTTGATATTCTTGGGTTCAGGGTAATGAATGTGCTGGAAAATGTTAAGCCTGTAAATGGTACAATGTGGCTCACCGAAGGGGCATTCAAGACTTTTGATATTGATTATTCAGGAGAAAGTGTCGTTTTGAGTAATGAATCATACGGTATTTGTGGAGTAATACAGAATTTTCAGAGGGGCAACAGAACTTTGGAGGATTGTGCGGCCTCAAATATAGTGTGGATGAACATGGAGTTTGAGGATGATAGCGATTTTGAGATACTCAGGAGTCTGGTTGTAAAGGTTTATGGAGATGAAGATGACGCTATAAGGCAGTTGCGAGAATTTTACGAATCTCAAGGACTTGGTAATCAGGTAGAGATCCATTCCCAGAATGAAATCTATAGAACTTTCTTCAAGACAGAAGAGAATAACCTTAAGCTTATAACGGTCTTTACATTACTTGTTATGATGCTTTCTGCCATGGCAATGCTTGCAATGAGTACCTATTTTGCCAAACAGCAGGCAAAAGGATGGTCTTTAAAAAGGGTATTTGGTTGTAGTGAGGGGGAAGTTTACTGGAATATGTCCTTCTCTTTCCTTAAAGTTGTTCTGTTGGCTGCAGTTGTTGCAATTCCTGTGGGATATTACATAGTTGGAGAGTGGCTGAGTTCATACTCATACCGTATTGAAAACTGGTGGTGGATCTATGCCCTTGCGCTGCTGCTTGTACTTGTTGTATCACTTGCCTCCATCAGCTGGCAAGCCCTCAGACTGGCCAATATGGACCCTGCAAAGGTGCTCAAGAAGTAATAGTGGAATGTGGTGCAAGATAAAAGAAAAACCCTCTCAGAATTGCTTCTAAGAGGGTTTTAAGTACCCAGAGCCGGGGTCGAAAATAGCAATCTCTTGCAATGCTGTGAAATTAGATGAAATGTGTATAATAAGCAGATATACAATTAGATACAAAGGATAAATTTTTGCATTTATTTCCGTGAAATTCTCCTAAATTGCGTTTATGTGGTGCAAATTTTGTAAATTTGCACCACCGATTTAAGAGAGTAAGAGATGGCAACAGTAACAGCATTTATCAGAACATCTGCCAAAAAAGTGAGGAATGTAAATGTCCGCTTCCGTTTGAGGGATGGCAGGCAAATCCAATTGTTGTACAGCAGTGATATAACTGTTAATCCTGAACATTGGAATCCAAAAAAGGAGGAAATAAAGGCAAAGGTTGTGATGGATCCGGTTCTGAGGGCAGAATTCAATAGAAATGTTGCCAGAATAAAGGAGATAATTATAGAGGTTTACAATAAGGCTGAGGATAAGGCGGCCCTAACTTCTGAATGGTTGGCTCTGCAGGTGGAAAGAACCCTTCACCCGGCTGTTCATGATGAGAAGGAAGAAAATAATTTCTTTGAGGATTTTGACCAGTTCCTGGAGGTAAAGAAGCTCTCCGAAGTGCGCACCAGAAACTTTAGGGTAATTTACCGTGCCCTGCAAAGATTTGAACTGTATAGGAGATTCAACCGCTACAGCAAGTTTGCACTCTCTTTCAAGTCTGTTACTCCCGATATATTACGTGAATTTGAGGAGTTCCTTAGAATGGAGCATACTTTCTTTACCAAAGATGAGGAGACCGGGAAATTCAAATGCAGCAGGAAATACAAACCGGTGTATGACGTTTTCCCTGAGGCAAGGACTCCGCAGCAGAGAGGGCAGAATACCATCAATGATATATTTACCAAACTGAGGACCTTCTTCCGATGGGCAGTTGAGCAGGGGAAAACTGAAAATAACCCATTCAAACAATTCTCGGTGGAAGATTGTGTATATGGTACCCCATACTATATAACCATTGATGAAAGGAACAAACTGTACCACACTAACCTGGATGACAATCCATCATTGGCCGTGCAGAGAGATATATTTGTCTTTCAATGTCTGGTAGGCTGCAGGGTGGGAGACCTGTACAACCTTACCAAGAAAAACATAATAAACGGAGCTGTAGAATATATTCCGCGCAAAACTAAAGATGGAAGGCCAGTAACGGTAAGGGTGCCACTGAATACAATTGCCAAAGAAATACTGATGCGTTACAGGGAAACTCCAGGGACTGCACTGTTCCCGCTAATTTCACAGCAGAAATATAACGTAGCCATAAAGAAAATGTTCCTGGCTGCAGATCTTACCCGCCCGGTAGTGGTATTCAACCCCACCACCAGTGAGGAAGAAATCCGCCCACTCAATGAAATAGCCTCTTCTCACTTGGCCCGCAGATGCTTCATCGGGAATCTTTACAAACAAGTAAAAGATCCCAACCTTGTAGGAGTACTCAGTGGCCACAAAGAAGGCAGCAAAGCCTTCTCCAGATATAGGGAGATTGATGAACAGATGAAGAAGGATTTGGTGGGGATGTTGGAGTAGGAAACTTTTTATAACTTTGTAGAAAACGGAAAGATATGATAACTAAGGATGAGGTATTGGAGTTGCTGAAAAGCACAGAAACATTTCGAATAGAAAGAACTGTTTCAACTGGAGATATGGATAAGTTTTGTGAGGCAATCTGTGCCTTTTCAAATGATTTGCCAGATTCAAAGAAGAAAGGTTATCTTATTATAGGTGCTAAAGATAATGGACAATTGTCAGGTCTTAAGGTAAGTGATGATCTGTTGAAGAAAATAGCATCTATCCGTTCAGATGGCAATATATTGCCTTTGCCAATAATGACAGTTGACAGATTCTGCTATACAGATGGGGATTTATTGGTAGTAGAGGTTACACCATCACTGATACCTCCTCTTCGTTATAGAGGGAGGACATTTGTCAGAGTAGGACCTCGTAGAGATATAGCAACGGAAGCTGAAGAAAGAATACTTACAGAGCGCAGGACTAGATATATGGCAACATTTGATACAACACCATGTATAGGGTCTACGCTTAATGATATTGATACAGGTGCTTTTGTAAATAAGTACTTGGTAAAAGCTGTATCCCCAGATTTGTTATCTTCTGATACCCGTACCATAAAGGAACAGATGGCTGCCGTAGGTATGTTTGACATGAATTACGATTGTCCAACCAATGCTGCAATTATCCTGTTTGGTATAAGACCTAGGAAATACTTTCCAGGAGCATATGTTCAGTTTGTGAGGTTTAAGGGAGAGGATAAGACAACTGAGATAGATGATGAAAGACAGTTTGAGGGAAATTACTGCGAAATGCTACCTCAGCTTGAGTCTTTCATAGAACTATCTGTGATAAAAAGGTATCCAGTTCCTGTATCTGTTTTTAGAGAGGAAACTATAACAAATTACCCATATTGGGCAATTCGAGAGCTAATGATGAATGCGTGTATGCACAGGGATTTGCAAAGCAACGCCCCTATAAGGCTCTATGAATATTCGGATCATATTGAAATAATGAATCCCGGTGGCTTGTATGGTGATGCACGTCCTGAGAACTTCCCAAATGTGAACGATTATAGGAATCCTCTAATTGCAAGTTCAATGAGGACTCTAGGTTATGTTAATATGTTCAACCGTGGTATTGGGCAAGTTCAGATTGAGTTGAAGAACAACGGTAATCCACCTGCAGAATTTAATATTGATTTACTTACAGCATTTGCTGTAAATATAAAAAAGGGCACAAGCCCACGAGAAAAGAGGGTACAAGTTGAAGATGCAGAATATCAGTTAGATAATGATTTATATGACCAAAAAAGGGCACAAGTCAACAAAGAAAGTGGGCACAAGTCTGAACGAAAAAAGGGCACAAGTAGAAATCGCCCATTTGGACCAAAAATTTTAACAATACAGGAGAGAATTGTGGAGTTTTGTGAAACTCCCAAGACTATGGCAGAAATAGCAGATTTCTTAGGGGTAAGAAATCGTCGTAAGGCAAGAGAGAAGTATATATTACCACAATTGGGCATATCTCTTGAAATGACAATTCCTGATAAACCTACAAGCCCTTTGCAAAAATATGTAGCAATAAAGTAATAGATGAGTCATTATTTGACCAATGTGAATGCAATGTTGTTAGAATCATTAAAAGATCATGGTAGTTTATCCAGAGCTGAGATTGACAAGTTGCTGTGGGATGTTTTATCAGATCAGCTTGGGGAAAAACAGAAGAAAAAGAAGATAGGTAATATTCTATCTAAGCTAAAATTACAAAAGCGTATTGAAAATAGTACAAGAGGAAACATATCCGAGTGGAAATTAGTAACTCTTCAGTAATTTAGGAGCGACTATACTTTGTTTTATGTATAATGTATTGGATAACAGTTGAAAATAATTTTATACGTAATTGTATTGTTGCTAAAATTATTGAAGATTTAGGAGGAAGGTATTTACAGGTAAAAATAAGCACGCTTGAGCGTGCTTATTTTGAATAGTGCTTATATTATGTTATATATTAGATATTTACGGAGGTGAAATAAGAAGAGATATATCCTCAAAATGTAGGATTTCATTGTTTATAGACAATAAAATCCCCACTTTCCCCAATTTCATTGTCTATAGACAACGAAATTCCTCTCAGCAATGATTCCTGTTATACGGAAATTTGCAGGAGGGGTTAAGTTGGTGGTCAAGTCAGAAAAAAGGCACAAGTCAAAGCTCACGTACCCCATATTTTTGCATTATAATTAGCGGAATCTATCAAAAAAGAGACGATTCCGCTAATTATATTTTATCTCAAGTGGGCATTTCTGCCAGATTGCCGTATTAAACGTACACCTATATGTAGTTCTGTGCAGCTCTGTGGAGATTAAAAAGGGGCAAAATGTTACTTTTTGTTACACAGAGTATTACGTGGCTATATAGGTCTTTTTAGGCATAAAATTTGTGGCAATTTAAGGTGAATGAACCAGTAAAGAGTGTTATTTATGAGTATTGAGGAGTTTAGAGAAAGGCTAAAGAACAGCAGAACGCTTAAGGTAGCAAGTCGAGCATTTGACAGGACATTTAGCCCAAAGAATCTGATTGAAGATTATTGGAAAATTTTCTTGATTGCATATGCAATTGGTGCAATATACGTTTATTTCAAATGTAGGCCAAACACTGAACCTACAGAGTTTGATGCCTTGATGTATGCTGTGGGAATTTTTATAGGATGTGCGGGTACGCTTTATGTGGCAAAGTATGGTGCAACTAAATTCATGCAATTTATAGATTCTGTATCAGATGTGTCAAATGAACTCAAGCTTGATATAAAAGAACAGGGGCAAACCGTGTTGACAGAACTCCCTCCCATCAACGGAGAGCTTCTTACCCAATACCTGTCAGCCAAATTCAAGGGTATGGGTGCGAACGAAAATTATGTGCCCCAGCTGCTGAAAGATTTGGAAATTCTCCAGAAAACTTCCCCTACAGAGGTGCAGAGGTTTGCAGTTATGTTGTATGAGTCAAAGGTTATGGTAAATAAACCAGCGCAGTTCAACGAGTGGGTGAAGATCTTTTTCAATATTGTTGGAATGGAGCATCCTAAATATATCTCCAGGAGCAAGCATAAGCCCACTCCGGATATGATTAACCGTTATTATTACATAAATTTACCCTAAGGTAAGTGGGAATTCCCCATTTCAACCCCACCACTACACCCCATTGATATGCAAATAAGCTGCTGTTCTACAGTGGCTTATTCTTTTTTAATGTCCCATTATTGTAATGAGGTGAATTTCCCGTGCAATCTTTGCAATGCAACGCAAGCGTTCTGATTGCTGGCAGAATTGCAGCCGTTGCCAATCCCATACACTGGTACACCAGCAAGTGCCGGTGAGGGAATAATCTAAAATCAAATGCAATATGGAATACGATCTAATTCAACTGGCAAAGGAATGTCCTGGGCTTACTGTATCAATCAAACTGACCGATCTTGTAGAAGCCAACAAAGAACTTATTGAGGAAACAAAAAGAAACCTTCAGCAAACCCTGGAGGATGCCAAGAGTGAGGAGTATCTCTCAAGGGAAAAAGTCATTGAATGGCTGGAGGTGTCGGCAACCACATTGTGGAGGTGGGAGAAGTGCGGGTATCTGATTCCTATAGCTGTCGGGAATAAGAAAAAGTACCGCATGTCTGATATTCAGAAAATCCTGCAGCAATGAAATCCAAGAATGGTAGGCCGTTCTTTATGGTTTATCAGTTTTTTGCTCAGGAACTGGGGTTGCGTGGAGCGGCAAAGGAGGTATATGCAATCATCTATGGCCGTTATGTGTCATTTGATGGGGTGGCAAAAGTCTCTCTGAGGGAAATGATGCGCCTTACAGGACTTACCAAGCAGAGTATAATAAATGCACTTAAGGCCCTGCAGGAGGCAGGACTCATAGAGAAAACCGCCTCTACTAACAAGAAAAGCACCTACAAAATCCAGGGTATAGAGATTAGTCCCGACGGCAAACCGGTAAAAATTTTAGACCAGTCAAAAAAATTGACCAACAAGGGGTCAAAGAACTTTACCAGTAGAGGTAAAAAAATTAGACCACATATAGATAAAACAGATACTATTAATAAATACAGCAAAAATGAAAACTCATCAATTAATCTTGAATCTCCCAGCAACTTCAGAGGGAGAACAACTCTGTAAACCGGGGAAATTGCAAGAGAAAAAAGAAAATATTGAGTCTGCTCTGCAGATGCTTTATAAAATACAGGTGGAAGCCAGGGGGAGAGAGTTTATAGCTGATGCCCCAACCCTTGATAAGCTGAATCTTGCTGCAAAATGGCTGAGCAGTAGTCAAAAATTTGGACTAGTGCTTTATGGAAATGTAGGTTCCGGCAAAACCATGCTACTAAACTCTCTTACGCAACTGTTTTTCCGTACTGGCTGCTTTATGCCTCACATAATTAGCACTACGGCAGCAGAACTGCAAAGATACTATGTGCAGGATCAAAGCGCAGAA
>JAZLBB010000085.1:0-2008 GCA_045613465.1 Candidatus Egerieisoma sp. | reverse complement strand
AAGAACACCTATGAGAAAGGTTTGACTTACGCTTACAGAGACCGTAAGACCAAAAAGAGAGTATTCCGCGCATTGTGGATTCAGAGAATCAATGCAGCTGCTCGCCTTCATGGTATGAACTACTCTCAGTTCATTGGTAAGCTTGCTAAGAACAATGTAGGTCTAAACCGTAAAGTTCTAGCAGATCTAGCTATGAACAACCCACAGGCGTTTGAGGCTATCATCAATTCTGTAAAATAAACGTAGTTTTATAGACTTTATATAAATCAATACTTACAGGGGTTGAACACTGGTTTCTTAAAAAATAGATGGTTTAAGTTTATACTTTGGGGAGGTTTATATCTCCTATGGGTAATATGGCTCGGAAATTATTGGTGGCTTTTGGGGCTTGCAGTGATTTTTGATATTTATGTTACTAAAAAAGTTAAATGGGCTTTCTGGAGAAGGAAACCTAAGAAGGGAAGTAAGACAAACAGTATTTTTGAGTGGATTGATGCACTTGTATTTGCTGTAGTTGCTGCAACCTTCATAAGAATGTTCTTTTTTGAGGCTTATACAATTCCAACTTCTTCTATGGAGAAGACCTTGATGGTAGGAGACTATTTGTTTGTCAGCAAATTGCAGTATGGCCCTAAAACACCACAGACCCCAATTTCATTCCCATTGGTGCATAATGTTATGCCTATTACTGGAGGAGAGTCTTATTCAACTGTAATTCAAAATGATTACAGAAGACTAAAAGGTTTCTCAAGTGTAAAAAGGGATGATATAGTAGTATTTGGATTTCCACACGGTGATACTATCCTCAGGAAGGCACCAATGGATGATTACTACACACACGTAAGGTTGAACGGAAGGGAATACACCCAAAAGATGTATGGACCTGTAATAGTGAGACCTGACGATAAAAAAGACAATTATGTTAAAAGGTGTGTGGCAATTGCCGGAGATACCCTGAGAGTAGTCAACGGAGAGGTGATTGTGAACGGAATACCCCAACCTCAGTTTGAGGGAATACAGAACACCTACGCCGTTTACACAAATGGAACAGCTATAAATCCTAAAATCATAGCTGATTTTGGGATGAACCAGGGAGAGATCTGGTACGATCCGCAGATGCCGGGTTATCCAGCACTTCCCCTTACAAAGGCAGAACTTGAGAAAGTAAAGTCTTTGGGAAATATAGTTGACGTAAGACAGAACATTGACATATATCCGCCGGATTATCCCGATTCGCCAATGATGCTTTTCCCATTCAGTGAAGAGTACAAATGGACAAGGGACAATTACGGACCTATATGGATCCCTGAGAAGGGCAAAACTATAGAGTTGGACACCCAAAACTACAAGTTGTACGAAAGGATAATTACAGCCTATGAGCACAACAGTTTTGAGTTGAAAGATGGAGAGTTTTACATTAACGGAGAGAAGACCAATAAGTATACATTCCAGCAGGATTATTACTTTATGATGGGCGACAACAGACACAACTCCCTCGATTCCCGTTACTGGGGATTTGTTCCGGAGGATCACATTGTAGGAACGCCGTCAGTTATTTGGTTCTCAACAGATAAGTACAAATCTTTCCCTTCCAATATAAGGTGGAAAAGGATATTTAAGTTAGTCTAAAAAAACATTTGTATTATTAAAAAAAAAGAGGGATATTTGCAACCTCAAATTGGAATAATATTAAAAACGTATATATAAGATGGCAAGAGTTTGTCAAATTACAGGTAAAAAGAGGATGGTAGGAAACAACGTTTCCCACTCTAAACGCCACACCAAACGTGAGTTTGCTCCAAACCTAAGAACTAAAAAATTCTGGTTGGAGGAAGAGGGTAGATTCGTAACCCTAAAAGTTTCTGCAGCAGGTATCAGAAAC
This sequence comes from Candidatus Egerieisoma sp., assembly GCA_045613465.1. Classification (GTDB taxonomy): domain Bacteria; phylum Bacteroidota; class Bacteroidia; order Bacteroidales; family UBA932; genus Egerieousia. Next base: position 126 of record JAZLBB010000085.1, on the reverse strand, counting down.
ATTCATAAAAATGGCTTGGCTGCTTCACTAAAATCTGCTGAGCAGAAAGGTCTTATTAACTTGGTATAATAATATATTTAGATATGGCAAAGAAAGGTAACAGAGTACAGGTAATTCTAGAGTGTA
>JAZLBB010000084.1:0-6705 GCA_045613465.1 Candidatus Egerieisoma sp. | reverse complement strand
CCTTTCATACTCCCGACAAGACCACAACTCCGGCCTTGCCCCACATTTCAGGGATATGATAAAGAGGATGATGAATGCCAAGGAGCCGCAGAGGAAGAACTATAATAATATAGAGGACTACAGGGCCGATTCAACATCATGGGCCGATGACCCGTTGTACGGATGGCTGAACAAGAATCTCAAACCCGATGGTACCAAATATAATTTGGATAAAGACGGCTTAAAAATCTATACTCCAATAAATGCCAAGATGCAGCAGTATGCAGAGGAGGCGGTTGCTGAGCATTTGGGTAAGGATTTGCAGAAACAGTTTAACAGAGAACTGCGTTGGAAGACAAACAAGCCTTTTGCAGATGATGTGCCTAAGAACGTGATAGAGTCAATAATGAGGCAGGCCCGCAGATGGAGCGACCGTTACCGTTCACTAAAAAAGGAGAATGCTACAGATGAGCAGATACTCAAGAGCTTTGATACGCCAGTACGTATGAGGGTATTTGCATGGAATGATAAAGGGTATGTTGATACAACAATGACCCCAAATGATTCTATCAGATATTATAAATCTTTCCTGAGGGCAGGATTTATGGCAATGGAGCCGGGTAGCGGATACGTAAAAGCATATGTTGGAAGTGGAAACTACAGATATTTCAAATATGACCAGGTAAAACAGGGTAAGAGACAGGTTGGATCAACATTCAAACCATTCCTTTATACTCTGGCAATGCAGGGTGGATATACCCCATGTGACAAGGTGGTGAATGTACCCCAGTCATTTGTGATTGGTGATGACATCTGGACCCCTAAGAGTACAGACAAGGATGAGTGGATTGGAAAGACCGTAACACTCAAATGGGGATTGACCAAGAGTTCAAACAATATCTCGGCATTCCTTATGAAGCAGTTCGGCCCTAAGGCTCTGGTAGATATGGCACATACAATGGGTGTAAAATGTTGGCTGGATCCGGTAGAGTCATTATGCGTGGGATCAGCCGATGTGCCGGTTTATCAGATGGTATCTGCATTCAATACATATCCTGGCAGGGGCGTTTACGCAGAGCCTGTATATGTTACACGCATTGAGGACAAGATGGGCAATGTATTGGCAACTTTCTCGCCTCGTCGTAGGGAAGCGGTAAGTGAGCAGACTGCATATCTTATGGTAAATCTTATGAAGGGAGTAGTGAATGAGGGTACTGCCGCACGTATCAGGAGCAAGTATATGGCTGAGGGTGAAGTTGCCGGAAAGACCGGTACTACCAATGACCAGTCTGATGGTTGGTTTATAGGATATACCCCTAAACTTACTGCCGGTGTATGGGTAGGTGCGGAGGACAGACAGGTGCACTTTAATAGCCTTGCATTGGGTGGCGGTTCCAATATGGCACTTCCTATCTGGGGTATTTTTATGAAGAAAGTACTTGAAGACGGCACCTTGGGTGTGACAGTATATGATCAGTTTGTGGCGCCGCAGGGCTTTAACCTTAACCTCAACTGTGATGGTAGTGACGAGGATATCGCCCAGGAAAAAGTTGCTGTAGAAGAGAATTATTTTGGGTTCTAGTAGCACTCGTAAAATGGCAGGAGGTTAATTCCGCGCCGGGAAAGGGGTGTTTTCCTGCTCGGATTGTGGTATTTGCAGGTTCCGCGCACAAATGGGGGTAGTTTTCTGCCCGGATTGTGGTATTTGCAGGTTCCGCGCACAAATGGGGGTAGTTTCTTGCTCGGATTGTGGTATTTGCAGGTTCCGCGCACAAAAAGGGGTGTTTTTCTGCTCGGATTGGGGTATTTGCAGGTTCCGCGCCGGGAAAGGGGTGTTTTTCTGCTCGGATTGTGGTATTTGTAGGTTCCGCGCACAAAAAGGTGTGTTTTCCTGCTCGGATTGGGGTATTTGCAGGCTCGGCGCCGGGAAAGGGGTGTTTTCCTGCCCGGAAAGGAAAAACTGCGGAGATTTTTGTTTGATTTAGATTGTGATTTATAATATGAAGAAAAGTATTGCGTTGATATATGGCGGTAATTCAGAGGAGGCAGAAATTTCCATTCAGAGTGGAATGAATGTTTCCAGAAATATCTGTCGGGAAAAGTATGATGTGTATGAGGTGCTGCTAAGAGGGGTAGACTGGAGAGTGTTGAATCCGGCAGGTGAGGAGGTGGCAGAGGAGTTGCCTATCAAGTGCCTTAAAGGGGCAACGGATGGCGTGCAGGTAGATAAGAGTGACTTCTCTTTCATAAGCAATGGCAAAAAAGTGAAGTTTGATATGGCATTCATCATGATCCACGGTACGCCGGGTGAGAACGGCCTGTTGCAGGGATACTTTGAGATGATGGGTGTGCCGTACAACACTTGCAGCGCATACGTATCAGCAATCACATTTGACAAGCATTCATGCAAGCGATTCATTGAGCATGCAGGGATAAAGATGGCCAAAGATGTGTTTGTACGCAGAGGTAGCAGTTATAATCCGCAGGAGATAGCAAATGAATTGGGGTTGCCTGTATTTGTGAAACCTACAAATGGCGGCAGCAGCTTTGGCATTACAAAGGTGAAGAAAGTTGAGGATCTTGCACCGGCTATTGAGCTTGTGTTCAAGGAGTACGATTCTGTAATCATAGAGGAGAGCATTGTGGGACGTGAGCTTACCAACGGCATCTACGCCAACGGTAATGAGCTGGTGAAACTTCCTGTAACAGAGATTGTAACCACCAGGGAATTCTTCGACTATGAGGCAAAATACCTAGGAGAGAGCCAGGAGATATGTCCTGCCCATATCCCCGACGAACTTACTGCCCAAATTCAGGAAACTACAGAGGAAATCTACAGATATATGGGCTGCAGCGGCCTTGTTAGGATGGATTACATTGTTCGCGATGGGGAGATTTTCTTCCTTGAGACCAATACCGTTCCGGGCATGACCCCTATGAGCCTTGTTCCGGCCCAGGTCCGCGCGGCCGGCATCTCAATGGAGGAGTTTGTGAATACTCTTATTGAGAATATTAAGTAAGGATGACCCTACGCAATTTCATAGACCATGTGATGGAGCAGCTTGCTCCCCTTTATCCGCCGCAGGAGTGCAAGGCGATGGCCGTGCGTATGCTCAAGGAGCTTCTCGCAGGGTACAAGGGGTATGAGCATATGGTTGAGCCTGCTACGGAGCTGGATGCTTTCCAGCTGGAGGAGCGGTCTCGCAAGGATGTGTGCGGAGAGGAGCAGAGTGCCCAGGAGGAGACCCCAGCAGAGATGCAGCCCTCCCAGCAGCAGCCTGGTACAGAAAAGTATCTCCTTTCATGCGTGGAGCGCCTGGCAACAGGGGAGCCTCTGCAGTATGTGATGGGGCATGAGTGGTTTTGCGGACACAGGTTCAATGTGGCGCCGGGAGTGTTGATACCCCGTCCGGAGACGGAGGAACTTGTGTATAAGGCAATTGATTTTGCAGGAGTTGCAGCGCAGCAGTGTACACTGGAGAACTCTTTTAGAATCCTTGACATCTGTACCGGCAGTGGTTGTATTGCTTGGAGTATGGCAGCCGCATTTCCCCAGGCTGAGGTTTATGCCTGTGATGTATCGGAGCAGGCACTACAGATAGCTGCTGCTCAGCATATCCAATGTCCAGACGGGACTCCGGCAAAAGTGAAATTCATAGAATGTGATATTCTTGACGGGGAGGTCTGGCAAAAAATGGAGCAAGAGTGCGGCAACGCCAAATTTGATTTGATAATCAGCAATCCTCCATATGTCTGTGACAGTGAAAAATCCCAGATGAGGGAAAACGTCCTGGCCCACGAGCCATTCATCGCCCTTTTTGTTCCCGACAGCGATCCATTGAAATTCTACCGGGCAATCGCACAACTGTCGGGAAGAATATTGAAACCTGGAGGAATCCTTTTGTTTGAGATAAATGAAAGATTTGGCGAAGAGACAAAAAAACTCCTGCAGGACCTTGGCTATAAAAACTGTCAGGTGATGCAGGATATATTTGGAAAGGACAGGGGGGTAATGGGTTATGTTACCGAGCAGGCGTTATAATATTTTTTGAATGCTCTAATAGATCTGGTTGCGCCGCTATTTAATGACTCTGTAGTCATATTATATTCATATATAGTGGCGTCAAAGAACATGTCAAGTCTGTTTATGGTATCTTTTTCTGTGCCCATTTCTTTACAAAAAAATCCATATAACTTATGTTTACATCCTTTGTTGACCCTTACCTTTTCAGCCTCTGAAATATCCGTTGGTTTGCCAGTTTTGCAGAATTCCCTAAAATAGGTTCTTAACTTATCAAGCTCTGTTTCATCTTTAAGAATAGTATGTTTTGCATGCTCTATATACAGAGCATCCATATTGGCAATGACAGTATTACAAATATTGGCCGAATAAATTGGATAAGCATTGCTGGTTAATACTCCACAACCATTATTGCGAAGAGATTTAAGATTGGCACCGTATATTCCGGAGTATTTGTCAAGTGAAATTTGTAATTCACTTAATATATTGCGTGGAATACTGGCGATATTATCTATTTCATCACTTAAAAACTGAAAATATTCAAGATTGATGGTACTAAGAATGGTTTCGTATGCACCTCTCGCTGTGTCTTGTCCTAAATGCGGCTCTTTATAGAATATGCTTCGGATATATTCTGCAGCATTTTTACATTTTGATTTATTGGAAAGTGTTTTATAAATATTATTCTTACAATTGATAGTATGTCCACTCAATATCAAATACAAGAAACTTTCCAATGCCATTATAGTATTTTTAAGTTTGGCTTGTGTTTTATCGGTGCATCCATTATAAAACGTAAGCAGGTTATCATATAAAGATAAACCATTATCTATGACAGATGTATCTGACTGACCGGCATGGAATACTGTATATTCAGTTTCAATGAAGTTTTTAACCTTATTTATATAGTCTGCACATTCAAAACTCAATTCAACACCATTCAGCCAATGTTGTTGAATTAAATTATTGTCAAGAAAACCAAATATAGTTTCTGTACACTCTGTATCAGAAATATAAGAGTTAAAACATAAAGCAATTTCCAAGAAGCCTTCAAAATAGTGAAGAGTCAATAAATCTGTTACCTCTTTATTCATGCAAGGGGTGCTGTTCAATTGGTTGAATTTGATGAGGATTCCCTTAATGAAAATTAGCAGCAGTTTCTTGAATAAGGTTTTATTTTTATGCTGGGACAGTTTAAGCAAATAGTACTTGAGGTATCTTTTTTCAAGTTTTAGTAGGGTTGCAATAAACTGGTTGAGATTATTGGGCTTTCCAGAATATGGTATGGAAATTTTATCATCTTTAAGGTAGTCCAATTCTGATGATGGAATATGACAAAAATAACGGGATGGTTTTAATACCTCGCATCCTGTAGATTCCAAAACTACATTCAGAAGATTAAAAAAAGAGCTGGGATTATTTTTCAATATAAGCGATACGCGAGCTAAAGGGCCAGTGTAAACTTGGTCCTTGGCAGGTGGCACCATAATGCCCCAATAGTAGATACTATTTGATGGCAGCGTATACATACTTTGCTTATATGAGTGTAATTTTGCATTCTTTTTAATTCTCTCAAACTTTCGTTAGCTACCTGAACTCTCAAGGCTATCAATAAAGCAACGGTGAATGAAGTAAGTAAAATTGTCTGATTATCTCTTTTCACAAAAATAATAAATAAGAGAGTGAAAAGCAAATAAATTTTGACATAAAATGCTGAATAATAAAATATTGATTTAGATAGAAAAAATTGCTTATCTTTGCATTCCCAAATTCTGAATGGTGATATTCTGAATCACTGATAATACAAATCCTGACAATTTTGTAAAAGGCTGCAGAATAATCTGCAACCTCAATAAATGGCAAAATGCACTCTTGCAAAATACATGGTAAAATAATAGACAACAACCTCCTGTCATGCGGTTGGCCCGTCGTAGGTGAACTTGTATCCCCTCGTTGTTTTTCTATCTCCGCTTTTCCCCTTCAGCACTGTAAAAGAACTTGGTGGGGTTGCCGTTTGTAAAGGTCACCTCCTCAGGCAAATTTAATAAATTGTAGCGGATATTGCTAATGCCTTTGTTTTAATCCCGATAGAGATTGTAAAGATTAATTCATTTGAAAGTCAAAAGTATATAAAAAGAACAAATCATTTCTGGGGACGACACAGTCTCCTTTGCGTCGTCATTGCTTCGCAATAACTCGCAACCGTCGAATGAGGTCCCCTATGTGATTTATTCTTTGCTTTATATTCCTGACTTAAATAAAGAAAAGAAGGCGACCCTTATTAGTCGCCTTCCTAAAGTATTAAATTCCAATAAATCTATGATAGCCTTTTTAATCACTTACCAACCTTTATCCGGAAACTGCCCATATTTTATTTTATTAAAAAGCCAGCTTGTCGGGTAAACACCGCCCTTATCTGCATTTTCCCATTTGTATGGCCTTATATCACCTCTGTGACTCCAGGCGGTTTCAGATTGTTCATCAAAAAGCCACAATCTCCACCCTCGATGGAAATTTGCTGCAGGTAGTTCTAAATCTTCAAATGTCGCAAATTTTATACCACTTGTATCTCCAACATTCTTACAGCGATATGCCAAACTCCATAATCCATCCTTTATGCCACCAGAAGCATAACTATGAACATAAAAATCCGGAATATCACTAAGAATTTCTTCAAGTGAAGGCGTAGCATCTATAGGGTAGAC
>JAZLBB010000083.1:0-5900 GCA_045613465.1 Candidatus Egerieisoma sp. | reverse complement strand
AAGGAATCTCTTAAGGAACTCAGCATCCTTGTAATCTACATATTTGATACCTGCTTTTTTGAAACGGCAGTATTTTTTCTTCTTAACCTCTACTGTAGGAGGGTTAAGGTAACGAATTTCGTTGTTAACTGGATTTGCCATAATTTTTACCTCCTAATTATTTTTGTTCAGCCTGGTTAGCTCTTCTTTTCTCTGCGTATGCAACAGCGTGTTTGTCCATTGCAAAAGTTAGGAAACGGATGATTCTCTCATCACGTCTGTACTGAGTCTCTAGTTTAGCAATGAATGCTGGCTCAGCTTTGAACTCAATTAGGTGATAAAAACCTGTGGTTTTTTTCTGGATTGGATAAGCCAATTTTCTTAGACCCCAATCCTGCTCATATACAACCTCACCGCCATTATCCTTGATAAGATCCAAGTATTTGGCTACCGCTTCCTTCATCTGAGCATCAGACAAAACGGGAGTTGCAATGAAAACGGTCTCGTACTGTTTTAACATCTTAGTTAAAGTTTAATTTGATTAATAAGTTTTGTTTCAAGTAGTTGCAACGGATAAAATCCAATTTTGCCCTACTTGGGGCTGCAAAGATATAAACTTTTGATTAACAAACAAAAAAAACTGCTGCCCTACTTTACCGTCATGGTACTGCAGGGCAGCGGTTCAACTATAAAAATACTTGCTTAAAACTCAAATTTCAATGTTGCAAAGGTATATCAATTACCCAAACAAACCTAATTTTCAAGCCTTTTTAATATTGCAAGCCTATTTTATAACTACTTATTTTACAGTTATTTACATTTTATAAAATCTTACAAAATCTTGCATGGGCCATTTCCATTCTTGCAAGCCCGTTTTTTATGAGAAAACCAACAACTCTTAGCTGAAATTCATCTGAGGGTCCTGGAGCAGCAACTCTTGTAAAGATTTCTTAAGTCTGCTTTTTCTAACATAAATATTCTGAGGTGTGTCATTAAGAATTACACTTATCTCCTGAGCCGAAAAACCTGCATAAATAAGATTAAGCAACTTTAAGTTATCCTCCTTCATATTAGGATATCTTTCACGCACCTTTTTGATCACATCATTATTTTTGGCATTCACCACCTGCTCCATAACCTCAAAGTTATCTCCACTAAGCTGCAGTTTGAGCAAATCATCAACCTTCTTCTGCAATTTTTTTGAATTGCCCGATTCATAATATGTACGCACCAATTCCCTCACCTCTGCAAACCTGTTCTCCAAAAGATCTTTCAATTCTTTCTCCTTTGCAATATGCACATCCAGCTGCGAAAGAAGATTCTCCTTCTGATTCTCGGCACTGGCAACTCTTGTACCCAAATTATCCATGGTCTCTGCATACTCAGCCAACAACATATCCTGCTTTCCAAGCTTAATTCTGTATTGCCTTACCAACACCACTACAATACCTGCAACCAGAAAAACTCCAAGCAAATAAGCTCCTGCAATCCTATACCCTCGCATCTTTATCCTGTAGTTCTCCTCCTCCAGCCTCCTTAATACAAATTGTTGCTCAGCCTCCCGTACAGACTCACTTCTTGCCTCCACATCAATAGAATCCTTCAAATGAATATATTTATTCCTGTAGTCCAGAGCTTTGCTGTACTCCTTCATACTTTCGGCAACCTGCGCACACACGGCAAAATACTCAAGAAGTTCGTCGGGAGACTCTACCGAAATATTCTCCTTAACCATGTACACAGAATAATCCTTAAGTACTTTTGCAGCTTTTCCAGTTTTACCCTGCTTTAGGTATATTTTTGCCAAAAGGGGATAGTCCAATGGATTTACTATACTGTCATTGAATTTGTTGTATGTACTGTCGAGTTGGGCAATTGCTTTCTCTGCCCCACCATCCATTTTACAATATTGAGCAGCAATTGCTGTGGCATACCTCATCAATGCCTTATTGAACAGATTCCCTTTAGAATCAACCACACTGTCCCTTGGACTGTAAAGCATCTTGCTCCTCATCTGCAAAGCCATCTCCGAAGCTTTCCTGTACAACCCTATGGATTCGCCAGGATTTCCGTTAATAGCATAAACGTTAGCCATCCCTTCATACGCATACATACTATGCTCCCTCACATCACTCCCTGCCTGGGCATAAAAATCCAAAGCTTTTGAAAACATCTCCAAAGCATTTGAATAATCCATCTTGTTTACATACAGTTCCCCTTTATGGTAACAGATCTGACCTTTCAACACAACTTTATCTGTATGAAAACACAACTGTTCTGCCAGAAGAAGTTCCTCCATTGCCTCGTAATACTTTTTCTCCTGCTGGTATGTCTTTCCTGTATAGAAGTGATACAAAGCCTCCTCCAGCTGCTCAGGAGCTCCTTTACCAGAACACCCCAACAACATACAAAGCATAACAGTATATATAATGAATCTCTTCATCCCGACAATTTTCTGCAAAGTTACAATTAAAAATCCAAATGCAAACCATCCCAATTTTTGGGAATATGAGCTCCCAAAACATATCATAATCAACAAAGAAAAAAAGGGGATGGCTGCAGCCATCCCCTTTATCTTATGTTTATGGTGCAATTATTTCTTAGGAGCCTCTTTAAGAACCTCAACTACGAAATCCCACCATTTGCCAACTGAGTCAATCTCAACTCTCTCATCTGGTGAGTGAGGAGAGAAGATAGTAGGACCGCAAGAAACCATATCCCAGTTAGGATAAGTACCGCCAAGGATACCACACTCCAAACCAGCATGGATAGCCATTACTGCAGGCTGTTTGCCATAAAGTTTCTCATATACAGCTTTCATCTCTTTAAGAATAGGAGATGCCATATTAGGAGCCCAACCAGAGTAACCGCCTCTGAACTCAACCTGTGCACCTGCCAACTCAAATACTGCACGCATTTTCTCTGCCAAATCATCTTTAGCTGTATCAACAGAACTTCTCATTAGAGAGTGTACGCTTATTGTACCGTTCTCAGATTTTACAATTGCCATATTGTTTGAAGTCTCAACCAAACCTGGCATTGCATCACTCATTCTCTCTACACCACTTGGACAAGCATACAAAGCTTTGCAAAGATTCAAAGCAACCTGCTGGCAAATAGCCTCACCTGCAATTGGAGCATCCTCCAAATATACTTTAGCATCTTTATCAGTAGCAGCATACTCAACTTTAACCTCAGCCTCAACTTTAGCAACAAGAGCTTTTGCAGCCTCAAGCTTGTCTGCTGGAAGAGCAATATATGCAACACCCTCTCTTGGAATTGCATTACGCATATTTCCACCCTCAATACTGATAAGTCTTGCATCCAAATCTCTCAATAATGGAAGCAATGCTCTTGTAAGAACTTTATTTGCATTTGCACGGTAAAGAATAATATCCATACCTGAGTGACCACCTACAAGACCTTTAACATTCAAAGCCTGACCTACATAACCTGCAGGAACAGCCTCTGTTGTGTAATTGAACAAAGCTGAACAATCCAAACCGCCGGCGCAACCTACATAAAGCTCACCCTCAGTCTCTGAATCAAGATTGATAAGAATATCACCTTTAAGAACACCTGGTTTAAGTGCACGTGCACCTGTCATACCTGTCTCCTCATCAATTGTGATAAGCACCTCAATAGGACCATGAACCATATCTTTATCCTGAAGTACAGCCATTGCAACAGCACAACCCAAACCGTTGTCAGCACCCAAAGTGGTACCGGTTGCGTAAACCATATTGCCTACAATTCTTGGTTTGATAGGATCTTTTTTGAAATCATGCTCCACATCGTTGTTTTTCTGAGGAACCATATCAATATGAGCCTGTAGGATGATACCCATTCTATCCTCCATACCTGGAGTTGCAGGTTTTCTGATAATTACGTTACCAACCTCATCCTGGAATGACTCAAGACCTAAATTCTTTCCAAAATCGCAAATATATTTCGCTGCCTCCTGCTCAAATTTAGAAGGGCGAGGAATCTGTGTAAGATCATAGAAATTTTTCCACACTACCTGTGGAGACAAATCTGCAATTGTACTCATAGTAAAATGTATTTATTAGTGTTATTATTGAATTATCTTAAAAGTGTTTCAACAGGGAAACTCATTATTTTGCCCAACTGGTAAACTGGCACCCTGCTCTGCACAAGCACCTGCTGGCCATCCTTAACCTTAGCCAATACAGTTACCGGCTTACGATAAGCAACCCTACCTTTAGTATTAAGCACTGCCTCTGCAACATCTGAAGGAGCAATTGGTTCACCATCCTCCACCAGTTCCACTACAACAGGTCTTCCCTGCATGTTGCTTGGTGGCAAAAGGCCCTGTGTATCAGAAATTCTGAAAGCAATGTAGATATGTTTTTTATTTTTTCCATTTGGGACCACATCAAATACCATTGTCTGCTCCTCAAACTTGCTCTTTCCAATAAACATACTCAAATACTCCTGCTCCAGTCTCTTTATCTCATTCAAAGTTGCCTCCATTGCCTCACCTGAGAAAGTCGCATCAGTATCACCAGTAATTATCTCCATCCTTTTCTGTCTGAGCTTGAAAATAAGTTCGGCTGTTTCCTCCGCCTTTTTCTCCAAACTCTTCTCTACTGCCTGAGACTGCATTACAGGAACATTATCCATACCCTCTACAGATGATGAAGTCTTATACAGGGCAGTAGTAACATTATCTATATTTGAAGCTGCTCCTGTAAGAAATTCCTCACCCCTCTCCAAACTTGGAAATCTCCATTGTACAGGTTTGCCTGTATAACCGTCGGAAAGTGCAATGATACCCTGGCTGCACATTGTAAGGAAATTTGCCGCAGACACTTTGGATCCCTGCAAATTGACTGCTACAGAAATCTGTGGATCCGCCTCAATATACGGAGCCATCTCTATTGATTTTATTTTATATGTATCACCGCTGGTCTGTTTAACATCCAATCCAAGATACTTCTGGGCATACTGAGCATACGGGCCCGCCTTAAACGACTCATGCACTGCTGTAACCTTCATAACCAAAGTAGTGCTAGGAAGTGAATATACAACAGATCCTGCAGGTGCAGCATCATTCTTGCCCAAGACCTGAGCAGCCGCAGGTATTTGCATACCCACCATTATCAAAGCTGCCAAAAACAATTTGATTTTATTCATAACCTCTTCTTTCTCAAAACAATTTGCTTCCCGACAGAAACTACCTCCGCAAAAAGCACAAAAACAAATTTAATGAAAAAAATGACAAAACACAAAAGAAGGTGACCTTTTGATGTGACCCCCAAAAGTTGGACGGTTTAACATTATTAAGAGGCACTCTTAGATTGGAATAAAGCTCGGTATTGCACCGGGCTTTTTCCATTTAGCCTCAGTTTGATCCTATCATTGTTATAATAGTGTATATATCTAATCAGTTCTTTCTTGAACTGTTCAACACTATCCCATTCATGCAAATATAGCAATTCTGACTTCATTAGTCCAAAGAAGTTCTCCATCATCGCATTGTCCAGACAATTGCCTTTGCGAGACATGCTTTGTATTATATCTTTATCTTTTAATGCTTTCTGATATCTATGATGCTGATAATGAATGCCTTGATCTGAATGTAGAACGAGTCCTGTTAGTAATGGAGTTTTCTTAAAGGCTTTATCCAACATTGTCATAACCATATGCTGGTTAGGACTATAAGATATACTGTAAGAGATTATTTCTCCATTGAACATATCCAATATAGGAGAAAGATATATCTTCTTGTCTTTTATCTTGACTTCAGTAACATCAGTCGTCCATTTCTGGTTCGGTGCTGCAGCAACAAAGTCTCTATCTATAATATTAGGGGCTATTTTGCCGACCTCGCCCTTATATGACTTATATCTGACTTTCTTACGCTTTCCATGTAGCTTCATCTCAACCATAAGCTTTTG
>JAZLBB010000082.1:0-28803 GCA_045613465.1 Candidatus Egerieisoma sp. | reverse complement strand
ACAGGTTGTGATTCATTGGCTATTTCAATTGGTACTTCTCATGGTGCATACAAATTCACTCCTGAGCAGTGTACTATTGATCCTCAGACTGGCCTAATGGTTCCTCCTATGCTTGCTTTTGACGTTCTTAAAGCTGTAGAGGAGAAACTTCCTGGTTTCCCAATCGTTCTTCACGGTTCTTCTTCTGTTCCACAGGAGGAGGTTGCTACTATCAACAAATTCGGTGGTGCTTTGAAAGCTGCTATCGGTATTCCTGAGGAGTGGTTGAGAGAGTCTGCTAAATCTGCAGTATGTAAGATCAACATCGACTCTGACTCTCGTCTTGCAATGACTGCTGCTATCCGCCAGACATTTGCAGAGAAACCAGCAGAGTTCGACCCACGCAAATACCTTGGTCCAGCTAGAGACAACATGGAGAAAATGTACAAACACAAGATCATCAACGTTCTTGGTTCAGACGGCAAACTTGATTGCTAATCATTTTTCCCGACAGATAATAAGAAAGAGAGGCTCGGAATTCCTGAACCTCTCTTTTGTTTTATAGGAATGGGAATGTCCTTTCCCGAGGATTATTTCTTCACCGCATGAGCAATGGTCACTGTACATCCTGCTTGTGCTGATGCTTCCTGCTTCTTGTTGAACATCTGCTGCAGCAGCTGACTGTTGAATGGAACGTCTGTAGCAAAAATGATATAATTGTCTCCATCTTCATACACAAACTCTATCTGCTCTGTGCTCCAGGTACTGTTAGCATCCATGATAAGGCATGGGATACCTTTTGAACCCTCTGCAGGAATACAGATATGAGGAGTTTCTCCAAGTCTTATAACGTTGAAGAAAACAGGGGCGTTGCCGCTGTTAGATGCCTTAAAGTGGAAGGTTTCTCCGTTATGTTCCAGTTCAAGTGATATAGTGGAAGCTGTCTGTTGCTGAGCTATTGCATTGCATAGGGCAGAGTATACTGCATGGGTTATTGAGTCTGTGCCAGCACCTCTGTATGTTGCTCCGGAAATAATGTAAGAGTACCCTTTTTGTTCAATCTTTTCTATGTTGTATGAGAGCTCCTTATTTACTGCAGCTATATTCTTATTGGCTTGTTTCTTTGCATCAATCAGCAGCTTTGCAACTTTTACCTTACTGGCCTCATTTGAACTGTAAGAGTATATTTGCTTTGTGCTGGTTTCAAGTATGGCAACTTCTCCACCAGATGGGATATTAAGCACATCAGACAGTTTAACCTCCATCCTTTTGGTTGCAGTGGTCTCCTGTTTTGTAGAAGTGTACACCGTTACTCCTTGAGTAACTCTAAATATCTGGTATATATTTTCACTCTTCAATGCTGTTGTCAAGCTCAGCATCAGCATTGCTATCAGTGCTGTTGTCTTCATATCTTTCTTTTTTTTCTTTAATTTTCACAATTATTGTATTCAAAATGCTTTCTGAACCATTCCATATATCGCGCGCCATAAATACAAGTCCTGTCATCATTAGAGGTATTGAAAAGTCTATGCTCAGATGGTGTTTATTGAAGAACCAGTAGCCAGTGATCATAATCATATACAGCATGAAAATTTGTATTGCACGCATGATTACGCTCTCAAATTTAATTCCAGCCAGTTTCTCCTTAACTACAAGCAGGGCAATACACATAATGAAAGCAATTAGCCATATTATCCATCCGTCAAGTTCACGTATATATGAATTGTTAAGTATTGTGGCAAGGGTATGTGCATGAATTAGTATTCCCGACATTAATGTAGATACAGGGGTTATGTGTTTGTCCCATTCTTCATCAATACTTCCAATAAGTATTATTTTACCCTCAAGTTCATTACTGAATTCAAGGACTTCAGATGGGGTATATATAGCAAACTCGTTGAGTGGATAATTTATGGATTCCAGTTCATTGCATCTGTTTTTCAGGTGTTGGTAATCTTCTGGTGCTGCAATCTTCACAAGTGCCGTTGAAAAATTGGGAATTGTATCTCCATTACACAGATGAAAAGGACGGAATTCCCTTATAAGGCTTTGTATGTTGTCACCTGCCAGATTTACTGCACCAAATTCTTTTTTTACTGCAAGACGGTCATAGAAAAAAGATCCTGTAACTCCAGTGCATAAACCGGTGTATTTATTATATACAGTAGAATATGGCAGTACAAGGTTGTTGCATTCTTCTATGGCCCTTATCAGTAGCGAGTCGTCCGAAGATGGATAGCTGAAAAAGACATCAAGACCTACAGCGGCAGGATTGCAGAAATCAATTGCTTCAAGCAACTGAGCTATCTCCCTGCGTCCACAACTGTCAATTGATACAATTGCAATGTTCTGATCAAGTGACTTTACCCTCTTATTGTTGGCTACAACCTGGTAGAAATCCGTTATGGTCAAACTCTTGGATTTCTTGATAGGCCTGAAATAGGATATTGACGATATATCATATATCAGAAAATGTGAAATAAGGAATGTAAGCAGCACTGTTCCTGCAATCCTCATCCATGGCTTCCATTTTATTGACATACAATTCTCTATTTATGTTTTTGTGAAAAGCAAAAATACGATAAATAATCTGTAAATTTGTGATTAAAGAAATTTAGCTAATGAAAAGATTGCTTTTTTATCTCATTTTGGCAGCATTGCTGTTTTGTACAACAGATTCGTTCTCAATCAATATTTCTAATCGTGCAAAGTGCGACACCCTAATAATGAGGGGGAGTTACAGCCAATTAAAACAGCTGGAGGCGGTTGCATTGGGACAGTTGGAAAAAAAGCCCACAACTGCAATGAAAGGTTATCTGTATGCTCTTTTGGGAGATATACAAGTTGCATTGGGAAACTATAAAGGCGGATTGGAGTGGTACAGAAAAGGGGAAAAGGCATATTCAATGGTTAATTATTCAAAAGAGGGTAATGATGAAATGTACTATTATATGCAATGCTTGTACAATTATGCAAATCTCCAGGTTGGTATGGGAGGGGAGTATCAGGGGATAATGGACAAGTGTACCAAAAGTCTTGAGCTTATTTCAAAATGGGCTCCATATGCTTTGGATTATATTTCAGAAGATAAAGTGTATGCGAAAATCATGTATAGCTCATTCCAGATAGATCAGTTCCTTTGCTGGATAGATTTTTTGGCAAGGAAGTTTCCTCTTGCCATTGAGGCGTTGGAAAAAAATTTGAAGGAATTGGAAGATAATCTCTTTAAGCATGATATCCCTTGTAATCTCGAATATGCCCAAACGTTGGGCCTGATAGCCGATATGTATGAAAGAAGCAGTAATTATGAAGAGGCTATAACTTATTTCCAAAAATCGTTGGAGTATATAAAAAAAGCTTGTGGGGAAAAATCTACCCATTACGCTAAAGTGTTGGGAAGGATTGGCTCAATCTATTATACCCTAAATGATCTTGACCAGGCAGAAGATTATTTTAAAGCCAGTATTGCAATTTTTGAAGATAGAGGCTTTAAAGAACATGCAGAACTTGCAGTTGTCTATTCTGGAATTGGTATGATAAAGTTGAACAGACACAACTTGGAGAAATCCCAGGAGTATTTCAGCCACGCGTATCAGATACAGGAGAAGATGTGCGGTAAAGATTCCTTTATGGCTGTTCTTGCAAAACTCTATATTGCTTATCCTCTGATGATGCAAGGGGATTATAAAGGTGCAACCAAAATAGCCGAAGAGGTTTTGCAGAATGAAACAATGATGGGGTATATCAGTTCTGATCATTTTGCAAATACCTTAATAGCTTCTGTTGAGATTCTCCTTATGACACAATCTTATAATCAAGTTATCAATCTCCATAAAGATATTGAGGAGCTGTTGCTCTCTTGTGAAAATATTTCCCTATATCCTCTAAGAAATTATTACCTGAATATAGGACGTGCATATAAAAGGTCTGGAGATTATGTGAATGCTATAGTGCAGTTCAATAAAATGTTGGAAAAGCAGAGGACTATAGCGCATGATAATTTCTCATTCCTTACAGAAGAGCAGCGCTCAAATCTATGGGCAGTTGATGAGTCCCGTATTAAAAGCCTTTTTGCAGTAAACCGGGTACAGCATAGAAATGCTCCAACTGCAGGAGGAATGCTTTATGATGTTGCATTGTTGAATAAAGGTATCCTTTTACAGGCTTCAATCAACCTTGCGGAGGTAATTGCTGCCAGTGGAGATGATGACCTTAAACAGAAATTTACAGATTTCAGGCTTCATATGCAGGGGCAGAATATAAAGGAGCAGGGCATAACCAGGAAAATACAGGAAATGGAGAGTGAGATAGTAAAGAGGGCAAAACAGTATGGAGACTTTATGGAGTATACAAACTTTACCTGGCAGGATGTGCAGACTGCATTGGAGGAGGATGATGTAGCCATTGAATTTGTATCATCAACATATTTGGGAGAGTGTACATATTCTGCGGAAATAATAATGAAGGGGATGCCTTCTCCAAAGCATGTGAAACTGTTTACGATATCTGAAAGGAAAATCTCATCCTTGCATGCTGAACCTGGGAAATTTTCATCGTTGGTGAAAGAGAAAATTTGGAACGATGAAATTTTACAGATGCTCAACAACAGGGGGAATATCTATTTTGTCCCTACAGGAGAGTTGTACAATATAGGCATTGAGTATATCCCGTTAAAAAATGGCAAGCTAATGTGTGATGTATACAATATGCATCGCCTTTCATCTACAAGGGAGATTGTGAACAAGAGCAAACCTTTGGAAACCAATACGTGCGCCCTTTATGGCGGTCTCAACTACAATACCTCCCTCTCAGATATGGAGCTGTATGCATATGCAACTTCAATGAGGGGAACCAAATCGTTCAGTTTTTCTCCCGACAGATCTTCCAATTATACCTCATGGGGATATTTGCCAGGCACTGTTGAGGAGGTGAATTCCATTTCAGAAACATTGGATGGCAATGGCTATGATGTCACTGCCTTTACCGGCAGTGAGGGTGTGGAGGAGACATTCAAGGCTTTGTCGGGACAAAAGACAAAAATAATCCATATTGCAACTCATGGATTTTATCTTCCCGACAAAGGGGATGCCCTGCAGAATTCAGGTCTTGTATTTGCCGGTGCAAATAATTTCTGGAATGTACCTTCACAGAAGCGGGAGGAATCTTTTGATGATGGAATCCTTACTGCCAGGGAGATCTCCCATCTGAATCTTCAAGGAACAGATCTTGTTGTAATGTCTGCCTGTCAGACCGGTTTGGGAGAGGTTACCGGTGAGGGGGTGTTTGGCTTGCAGAGGGCATTCAAGAAGGCAGGAGTACAGACTCTTCTAATGAGCTTATGGGAGGTTGATGATGAGGCTACACAGCTTATGATGAGTGAGTTCTATCATATTTTGGCTCAGGGTAAGACCAAGCGTCAGGCCCTTGAAAGTGCACAGGCGAAAGTTCGTAGCCATACCTTTGTACGCAATGGTAAAGAGGTGTCGGGAAATGACCCATATTACTGGGGTGCATTCATTATGATGGATTAAGTAATTTCTTTGTCTTATCTTTGCCCCCTGTTTCAAGGAAACTATCGGGAAGATGAGAGATAAAATAAAAGCAATATTTTTTGATATAGACGGTACGCTGGTGAGTTTTAAGACGCATCAGGTGCCGCAGGAAACTAAGGATGCCATTAGAAAGTTAAGAGAAAATGGCGTAAAGGTATTTGTGGCTACTGGCAGAATGCTTAAGATGGTGGATGTGCTCAATGATATTGAATTTGACGGGTACATTACATACAATGGCGCCTGTTGTGTAGATTCTACCAAAGAGAATGTTATTTTTAAAAATACTGTTCCGCAAGATGAGCTTGAGGCTTTGGCTCAAAGGCTTGAGTGGGACAGATTTCCGGTCTCTTTTATGTGCAGGGACGAGATGTATGTAAATTATCTTGATACTCTTGTTACTGATGTTGCTAAGGTGGTGAAAGTTGATCCTCCTGTAGTGAGGGATGTGAAAGATATAATTAAGGAAGATGTTTTTCAGCTTTGTATTTATGTAGATGAGTCCAAACTGCAGGATATTCTTGCCAGTACTCTTCCTGATTGTGTAGGTATGCGTTGGATTGAACTCTTTGCCGATGTGAATGTGAAAGGGATGAATAAGCAGCTCGGTATTGATAAAATTCTTGAATATTTCAATATTCCGCTAGAGTGTGCCATGGCTTTTGGAGATGGGGGCAATGACATTCCAATGTTGCAGCATGTCCCTTATGGTGTAGCTATGGGAAATGCCAATGATCAGGTAAAGGAATCTTCATGGTATGTGACAGAAGATGTAGATGAGGGGGGATTGGTAAAGGCTCTGGAGCGTTTTGGTTTGTTGTAATTCCTACTGACAAAATGGCGTAACGGCTGTTTGGCAAATTATTTGCCTACCTATAGGGTAAGTTTTAAAGTGATAATAAAAAGAAAAATATATAGTTATGTTCAAGTCTAAGAAACAAGAGGAGACTATTAAAGAAGAAGAGTTGCAGAATGCACAGCAAGAGTCTGGTGCTCAGGAAGATGTAAATAAAAGTGAGGAGGAGACTCAGACAGAAGAGCAGGTGAAAGAAGAGCAGCAGGAGCCACAGCAGGAGCAGGCACAGCCTTCTGCTCAGGAGCAGCTAGCAGCAAAATTGGCAGAGACCAACGATAAATATATCAGATTGGCAGCGGAGTTTGACAATTATCGCAGAAGGGTGGCAAAAGAGAAGTTGGATCTTATTTCAACTGCTGGTGAGGATGTGATAAAAGGACTTCTTCCTGTATTGGATGATTGTGAAAGAGCACTTCAGGTGCTTAATGCGTCTACCGATTCTGAGGCTGCAAAAGCTGCAAAAGAGGGTACAGAACTTATATACAACAAGCTTATGGGGTATCTGAAATCAAAAGGTCTTGCCCCTATTGAGGCTGTAGGCAAGGAGTTGGATACCGATTTCCATGAGGCAGTTGCACAGTTCCCTGTTCAGGAGGCTGACAAGAAAAACAAGATTTTTGATGTTACCCAGCAGGGTTATACCCTTAACGGCAAAGTTATCCGTTATGCAAAGGTTGTAGTTGGAATTTAACTCTTTATAAAGCGATACAGGCATTATGGCAAAAAGAGATTATTATGAGGTCCTTGGTGTGAGCAAGGATGCTTCAGCAGAAGAGATAAAGAAGGCCTACAGAAAAATGGCCATTAAATATCATCCCGATAAAAATCCGGGAGACAAGGAGGCAGAGGAGAAATTCAAGGAGGCTGCTGAGGCTTATGATGTGCTTAGCAATGCCGACAAGAAGAGCAGATATGACCGTTTTGGCCATGCAGGTGTAGATGGAGCAGCAGGTGGTAGTGGATTTGGTGGCGGTGGATTCTCAATGGAGGATATTTTCAGCCAGTTTGGAGATATTTTTGGAGGTCATTTTGGTGGCGGCTTCGGCGGCTTCGGCGGCTTTGGAGGCGGTGGAAGAGGCCAGAGAGTTCAGCGAGGAAGTGATATAAGAATACGCGTCAAGCTCTCTTTGAAAGAGGTGATGCATGGTGTTGAGAAAAAAGTTAAAATCAACAAAAGTGTCCTATGTCCGGACTGTAAGGGTAAAGGAGCAGTTTCTGAAGCCGATATAAAAACTTGTGACCATTGCCATGGTACAGGGGTAGTTACTCAGGTAGTAAATACCATGTTTGGCCAGATGCAGAGCCAGACAGCTTGTCCTGTATGTAAGGGAGAGGGTAAGGTTATTGCCAAAGCTTGTAGCAAGTGTCACGGCAGCGGTCTTGTAAAGGATTCAGAGGAGATCTCATTCAAGATACCTGCAGGTGTTGCACAGGGTATGCAGCTTACAGTTCAGGGTAAAGGTAATGCTGCAAAAGCTGGTGGTATTAACGGAGACTTGTTGGTTGTAATTGAAGAGGAGCCAGATAAGGAATTGCAAAGAGATGGCAATGATTTGATATATTCATTGTTTATAAGTGTACCTGATGCAATTATGGGAACTCAAGCAGAGATTCCTGCAGTAGACGGCAAGTTGAGGATTAAAATTGAGCCGGGAACACAGTCGGGCAAGGTGTTAAGACTAAGAGGTAAAGGCGTGCCTGATGTGAATGGTTACGGAGCAGGAGATTTGTTGGTTTATATTCAGGTATGGATACCTAAGCATATTAACAGCGAAGAGAAGGCAATAATGGAGAAATTGAAGGATTCAAGTTCTTTCTCTCCCAAACCTTCAAGCGAGGAGAAGAATTTCTTTGACAGAATAAAGAGGATGTTTTCATAAGTTTTGTATCTTAGCGGCTCACTTTACAGCCGCTTATATACATGAATATTATAAAAGTCTTTAAAAGGGTGGCAATGCTTGCAGGTATTGCTGCCCTTTCTGTTTTTCAGGCCTTTGCACAGAGCCATGATAACGAGGTTAATTTCAGATATCCATTGGATCTCCCTATGAGTCTGTCGGGAAACTATGGTGAGCTCAGGAGTAACCACTTTCACGCAGGAATAGATTTTAGGGTAGGAGGTGTGGTTGGAGCTCCAATCTATGCTACAGAAAGGGGGTATGTTTCCAGAATTACAGTAGGACCGTCGGGATACGGAAATGCCATATATATTACCCATCCTAACGGGTATGTTTCTGTGTATGGTCATATGCTTTGTTTTGCAGATGATATTGCCAAATTTGTAAGGGAGAAACAGTATGCATCTGAGAGTTTCAGACAGGACATCTCTTTGGGGCCAGAACAGTTCCCGGTAAAGAGAGGTGAATGTATAGGAAAGGCAGGCAATTCAGGTTCGTCGGGAGGACCACATCTGCACTTTGAGATAAGGGATGAGAAGAACCAGTGTACCAATGCTTTTGCAAGAGGGTATCTCTCTATTCCCGACAATCTTCCTCCAGTGTTCCGCAATGTGTTATTCTATGGTCTTGAGTATAGGGGAGGGGTGCCTGAAAGTTACTATATAGGTATGCCAAAGGGTGGATCTATTTTGTTACCTGAGCACTCTTACGTGTGTATTGATGCTGTAGACAGGCAGAATGGGACAAATGCAAGACTGGCTGTAAATGAGTATAAGGTGTGGCTTGACAATGATTTGATTTTCCATTTTACAGTGGGTGAAGTGCCAAGTGCAATGGGAAGGGACATAAATTCTCTTATTGAGTACAAACAGAAAGTTGTGAGGGGAAAGACATATGTGAAAAGTTATGTAGATCCGTCTAATATGTTGCAGGATAGAATTGAGGCTCAGAATAATGGAGTAATTACTTTAAAGGACAATCTTAGGCATAATATAAGGATTGAGGTAAAAGATATTGCAAATAATAAAGCAGTAAAGAATTATACGGTAAGAAGGGTAGATACTCTGTATGCAGGCAAACTTCAGGATTCATTGCCGGTAAATCATGCAGCATGGTATTTCCCTAATTCCTATATGACAGATGGCCTTAAAGTGTATATCCCACAGGGTGCATTGTACAATTCCATAAATCTGTATGCAGATACCCTAAAGGAGAGGATTACACCATTTGCACCTGTATGGAGTGTGGCATCGGACCGGATACCATTGCGAAAGGCCGTTTCTGTTGCTGTAAAATGTGAGGTTCCCGACAGCCTCATAAGCAAGGCTTTCCTTGCCCATGTGTATGGGGATAATTCTTTGGGATATGCAGGTGGAAAATATGATCCACTCAATAGGGAATTCCGGGCAAATGTGCTATCTTTGGGAAAGTTCACTGTTGGAATTGATCTTCAGGAGCCTCAGATAGTTGCAACTCTTGCAAATAATAAGGTTGTAAGGGGGAATACTATTGTGTTCAGATTAAAGGATAACCTGTCGGGAATAAAAAGTTACAGGGTAGAGATTGACGGACATTGGGTTCTGGCAGAGCATGATGCCAAGACAAGGCGGATAATTGTGCCGCTGCAGCATGCAAGAATTTCTAGAGGCGGTAAACATAAACTTGTTTTTGTGGCTGAGGACAATTGTGGCAATGTGGGCAAAATGACAAGAGTATTCACTTGGTAAATATAAAAATATGGCTACAACATCTACAGGACTGCATTACAGTGCAGAAGAGGGTATCAGAGTTATTGGACTAATGAGCGGAACTTCTTTGGACGGATTGGATATCTGTTATGTGGAGTTCAAAAAAATAAATGGCAAGTGGGAGTATAATATTCTTATTGCAGAGGATGAGGGATATTCTGATGATTTGAAGCAAAAACTGGCTACAGCCCAGAATATGAGTGCTCTGGATTATGCACTTCTTAATTCGGATTACGGTATTTATTTGGGTGAGAGAGTAAAGGCCTTTATTGACAGGCATGGTATTGAGCCTCATTTTGTGGCTTCTCATGGCTCTACAGTATTCCATCAGCCGGCTTTGCGTTTTACTACACAGATTGGATCAGGCGCTGGTATTGCTGCCGAGACAGGTGTGGATTGCGTATGTGATTTCAGAACTACAGATGTGGCTTTGCATGGTCAGGGTGCACCATTGGTGCCAATAGGAGACCGTAATTTGTTTGGAGATTTTGATTATTGCCTTAATATGGGCGGTTTTTCAAATATATCATCGGAGAGCTATAAAGAGGGTGAAAACGGCGAGAAAATAGCTACCCGTATTGCGTACGATATTTCTCCAGTGAACTATGTGATGAACTACTATATGAGACAGATAGGCCAGGAGTATGATAAAGATGGGGAGCTTGCCCGTAGCGGTATGGTGTGCAAGGAGCTTTTGGATGCGCTGAACAATCTTCCGTTCTATACACAGGAAGGTCCTAAATCACTTGCACGTGAATGGGTTGAGAAAGAGGTATTTCCTCTATTGGATTCATATAACTTGAGCAGAGCAGATTTGTTGTGTACATTCTGCGAACATGTGGCACAGCAGATTGCACGCAATATAAAAGGTGGAAAAGTGCTTCTTACAGGAGGAGGTGCATTGAACAAATTCCTTGTAGAGAGAATGCAGGCAAATGCTCCGCATTGTGAATATTTTGTTCCCGACAAACTTACAATCAATTTTAAGGAGGCGTTGATTTTTGCATTCCTTGGAGCTTTGTATGTTGTGGATGAGCCTAACTGTATGAGCTCTGTAACAGGAGCAAGGTATAATTGTATTGGTGGAGCCCTATACAAGGCAGGAGGCGTTAAAAATTTGTAAAAAATCGCATAAAAATTTGCAGATTAAATTTTAATTCATACCTTTGCACCCACTAAAAATAAAGCAACCTCTTACAAGCACCTGCAATATGGTTTTTTAAGGTGTAATGTTGCACTTAAAAAATTTAATTGAAATGGATTTAATTAAAATTGCAGAGCAGGCGTTTGCCGGTGAGAAAAGAGAGTATCCAGAGTTTAAAGCAGGTGATACACTTACAGTTACCTACAAAATTAAAGAGGGTGACAAAGAGAGACTTCAGAAATTCCGCGGAGTAGTTATCCAAAGAAGAGGTGCTGGCTCAACTGAGACTTTCACAATTAGAAAAGTATCAAATGGTGTTGGTGTTGAGAGAATTTTCCCTATCGCTTCTCCATTCATTGAGTCAATCGTTCTTGAGAAACGTGGTAAAGTAAGAAGAGCTAGAATCTTCTACCTAAGAAACCTAACAGGTAAGAAGGCTCGTATTAAAGAGAAAGCTTATAGCGCACCTAAAGCTGAGTAATCAGCTTTAATATAACGGCCTCGTAGCTCAACTGAATAGAGCATCTGACTACGGATCAGAAGGTTACAGGTTTGAATCCTGTCGGGGTCACAAAAAAGCATCCAAAATTGGATGCTTTTTTTTGTTTTATTTTATAACTTTATAAGTTTTTTTAATGTTATTAACATCAAAAATTATGAATAATAAGGATCAGGACATAGCATACTTTATATCATTTTGTATTGAGCAATACAAGAAAGCTAAAGGGTTGTCGGGAGCAGAGGTCCTGGATATATTTGTAAAATTTGGTGTTCTGGATTATCTGAAAGATCATTTTGATATTCTACATACGCAAAGTTATCAGTGGTTGCTGGAAGATATAGATGAATTTATTGAGAAGAGGAGGTAGGATATGAAAATTTATCATGGGAGTTTGGACATTGTAAATACCCCAGAAATTCGCAAACCCAACAGAACTTTAGATTATGGAGTTGGCTTCTATGCAACATCCTCATATGATCAGGCAGTTTCTTGGGTGAAGCGTAGAATGGCTGAAAGTAAATCTGATACGGGTTACATTAACATTTATGAATATGACCAAAAAGAGAAAAGTAATTTGAATATTCTCTTTTTTGATGGACCTTCAGAGGAATGGGTTGACTTTGTGATGAGTAATCGTACTATTAAAAATTTTACCCACGATTATGATGTAGTTTATGGGCCGGTTGCAAATGATAGAGTTTATGCTGCATTTGCTCTCTATGAGGGAAGATTGATTGATAAGGCAACTCTTATTAAAGAGCTTAAAACATATAAACTTGTTGATCAGTTTTTATTTCATACGGAGCGTTCTCTTAAATTATTGAATTTTATACAAGCGGAGGAGGTGAAATTATGATGAATCTGAATATTACTCAAGATAACTTATATCTGCTTCTCCCTTCCAAAATCAGTTGGTTGGCAATGTTGATGGTGGAGGATAAAGGGGTTTCTATAACTGAAGCTATAGAAACTCTTTATAAATCTGACCTGTACAAGCAATTGGAGAAGGAAGAGACTAAATTGTGGCATTTGGGACCAGTTGCATTATATGAGTCCCTTTATTAAGTTAAACTCCAGTGTGAATAATATGATTAAAATCAGCAGAAAGTTTATTTTAGGGTTAGGTTAATAAAATAAGATGTAATTACTGGAATGGCGGAGCCTCAATCCTGTTTAGCTATGGTCAATAAAGATTTGATAGAGCATCAATATTCAGACAGGAACGATGGCTACTATGCAAAGTAGTCGCTTCCCATCATTACGAGAGTGACCTTTTGGGTCACCCTCTTGCCATTATATACGTACTGAACCTATTACCTTACACACTCTTTTAATCCCCTTATAACCGAGCTGGTAAATCCGGCATGTTCCATCTCGTTAAGGCCGCGGATGGTTATTCCACCAGGGGTGGTTACTTTATCAATTTCAGTTGCCGGGTGGGTGTTTTTGGCCAGAAGCAGTTTTGCTGCACCAATCATTGTGTGTTCAACAATTTTCTGTGCATCGGAAGCTTTTATCCCTATTTCAACACCACCTTGGGCCGATGCTTGCACATAACGCATTGCAAACGCAATACCGCATGAAGCAAGAGCAGTGCATGCAGCCAACTGGCTTTCAGGTACTGTCATTGTGGTACCAAGTTCTGCAAAAATGTTGTTTACAAGTTTTATTCCCGATAAGTTAAGGTCTGATGATGTAATGAATGTCATGCTTTCTCCAATCTCAATGGCTGTATTGGGTATTACTCTAATTACATTATAGCTTTCAATCAACTCCTCCAGTTCATTGCAGGGGATACCTGCAGCTACGGAGATATACAATTGTCCGCTGTCGGGAGTAAGATTTGGCTTTACTTCTTCAATAACCCCTTTCATTAGCCATGGTTTTACTGCAAATACAACAATATCAGCGCCATCTACTGCTTTAAGGTTATTGGTGGTAAGGTTCAGTGCAGGGTTTGTTGTTTTGAGTTTTTCCAAGGTTGCTGTGCTTTTTGCTGTGCATGTAATCTCATTTTCTGCAAAGAAGCTTCCTTTGGCCAATCCTCTGGCAATGGCACCACCCATGTTGCCGGCTCCTATAATTGTTATTTTCATACAATGTTTCTTTATGCTGTAGGAGCAAAATTATTAAAAAATGGTTATCTTTGTTTGATTTAGTATGAATAATAATTACAAATTAAAATACAGTTATAAATGAGAGCATTATTTTCGGTATCAGACAAGACTGGCGTAGTTGACTTTGCCAAAGAGCTTGTTGGTCTAGGTTGGGAGATAATCGCAACTGGAGGTACAATGAAACTTCTTCAGGATGCGGGCCTTAATGTAATCAATATCAGTGAGGTTACAGGTTTCCCTGAGATTTGCGACGGACGTGTGAAGACACTTCATCCTAAAGTACATGGTGGCCTTTTGGGTAGACGTGATCTTGATAGCCACATCGCACAATTGAAGGAGAACGGCATTGAATTCATTGATATGGTTTGTGTGAACCTTTATCCGTTCAAACAGACTATTGCAAAACCTGATGTAACAATGGAGGATGCAATTGAGAATATTGATATTGGAGGCCCTTCTATGCTACGTTCAGCAGCTAAGAACTGGAGTGCAGTTACAGTTGTTTGCAATCCTGAGAATTATGCTAAAATTATTGCTGAGATTAAAGAGACCGGCAACACAACAAAAGAGACACGTTTGCAGCTTTCGGCAGAGGCTTATACCCACACTGCTGAGTATGATATGATGATTGCTGCTTATATGCGTAAGGCTGCTGGATTGAACGAGAAACTTTTCTTGGAGTATGATTTGGTTCAGAGTTTGCGTTATGGCGAGAACCCTCATCAGGAGGCAAAATTCTACAGCAAGGCTGAGTGTGGTTCATACTCTTTGGCAAATGCAAAACAGCTTAACGGTAAGGAGCTTTCTTACAACAATATTCAGGATGCCAATGCTGCTTTGTGCATTGCACGTGAGTTTGATGAGCCATTCTGTGTTGGCCTTAAACATATGAACCCTTGTGGTGCTGCAATTGGTACAGATGTGGTTGATGCTTGGACCAAAGCATATGAGGCAGACAAGGTTAGTATTTTTGGTGGTATTGTTGCCGTTAACCGTGAGATAAATAAAGAGGCTGCAGAGCTTATGAAGCCTATCTTCCTTGAGATTATCATGGCTCCTTCTTTCTCTGCTGAGGCTTTGGAGATTCTGTCTACTAAAAAGAACCTTCGCCTGTTACAGGTTGATATGACAAAAGATGATTCTACAGTAGACCAGTATGTAAGTGTAAACGGTGGTATGTTGGTTCAGAATCTTGACAAAAAGACTGTTGAGGTAACTGCAGATATGTGTGTTACAGATACAAAACCTACTGCAGAGCAGATTACAGACCTTAACTTTGGCTGGAGAATTGTTAAACATGTTAAATCCAATGCAATTGTTGTTGTTAAAGATGGTAAGACCCTTGGTGTTGGTGCAGGTCAGATGAACCGTGTTGGATCTGCAGAGATTGCACTAAAACAAGCTAAGGCAGCAGGATTTACAGAGGGACTAATCTTGGCTTCTGACGGTTTCTTCCCATTTGATGATACAGTAACTATGGCTGCCCAGTATGGTGTAACTGCAATAGTTCAGCCAGGCGGCAGTGTTAGAGATGAGGATTCAGTTAAGAAAGCCAACGAGTGTGGTATAACAATGGTATGTACAGGCATGCGCCACTTTAAACACTAATTATGATTCTATTTTTCAGAACACAAAATAACAATGTCATAGCAACTGCAGTCAATCATGAGTTGGCAGCGGAAGACATTCAGAAACTTTGCTGGTTGTATGGCCAGGCAACAGTTGAGAACCAGGAGAATTTGCAAGGATGTTTCATTGGCCCACGCCGTGAGATGATTACTCCATGGAGTACAAATGCTGTAGAGATTACCCAGAATATGGGTTTGGAGGGTATTGTACGTATTGAGGAGTATTTCCCTGTAAAGGATGAGAATGCTGAGTATGATCCAATGTTGCAGAGAATGTACAAAGGATTGAATCAGGAGATCTTTAATATTGATATCAAACCACAGCCAATTGTTTATATTGAGAATCTTGAGGAGTATAATGAGCAGGAGGGTTTGGCGTTGTCGCAGGAGGAGATGGATTACCTTAAGAAGGTGGAGAATGATTTAGGTAGAAAGCTTACCGATTCTGAGGTGTTTGGTTTTGCACAGATTAACTCTGAGCATTGCCGTCACAAAATCTTTGGCGGTACATTTGTGATTGATGGTGTAGAGATGGAGTCATCTCTGTTCCAGATGATTAAAAAAACCACTAAGGAGAATCCAAACAAGATAATTTCTGCTTACAAAGATAACGTAGCTTTTGCAGAGGGTCCTGAGATTGAGCAGTTTGCTCCAAGAGATCATTCTACTGCAGATTATTTTGTAATTAAGAATGTCAAATCAGTTATTTCACTTAAGGCAGAGACTCATAACTTCCCAACTACTGTAGAGCCGTTCAATGGTGCTTCTACCGGTACTGGTGGAGAGATTCGTGACCGTATGGGTGGTGGTAAAGGTTCATGGCCTATTGCTGGTACTGCAGTATATATGACCTCATATCCACGTAATGCTGAGGGTCGTAATTGGGAGAATGTAATGCCTGCACGTGACTGGTTGTACCAGACACCTGAGCAGATTCTTATTAAGGCTTCAAATGGTGCTTCTGATTTTGGAAACAAGTTTGGCCAACCGCTTATTTGTGGTTCTGTCCTTACTTTTGAACATCAGGAGAATAATGAGAAATATGCGTATGATAAAGTTATCATGCTTGCCGGTGGTGTAGGTTATGGTACTCAGAGGGATTGTTTGAAAGGAAAACCTGAGCCAGGCAATAAGGTTGTTGTGGTTGGTGGTGATAACTACCGTATTGGTTTGGGTGGCGGTTCTGTTTCTTCTGTGGAGACAGGTCGTTATTCGTCGGGAATAGAATTGAATGCTGTACAGCGTGCAAATGCTGAGATGCAGAAACGTGCGTACAATGTGGTTCGTGCCCTTTGCGAGGAGGATGAGAATCCTATTGTTTCAATTCATGACCATGGTTCTGCAGGTCATGTGAACTGTTTGTCTGAGTTGGTAGAGGAGTGTGGCGGTTTGATACATATGGACAAATTGCCTGTCGGTGATGAGACTTTGTCTGCAAAAGAGATTATTGCAAATGAGAGTCAGGAGCGTATGGGCTTGCTTATAGATGAGAAAGCAATTGAGCGTGTACGTAAAATTGCTGAGCGTGAGCGTGCTCCTATGTACACTGTAGGTGAAACTACAGGTGACGGACGTTTTGCTTTTGAGCAGGCTGATGGTGTGCGTCCGTTTGATTTGGCAGTTGACCAGATGTTTGGTTCTTCTCCTAAGACTTATATGATTGATAAGACTGTAGAGCGTAAATATGAGAGTGTTACTTATGATGCTGCCAAGATGAATGAGTACTTGGAGAATGTACTTAAGTTGGAAGCTGTAGCATGTAAGGACTGGTTGACAAATAAAGTTGACCGTTGTGTAACCGGACGCATTGGTCGCCAGCAGTGTCAGGGTGAGCTTCAGTTGCCATTGAGCGATTGCGGTGCTGTAACTTTGGATTACAGAGGTAAGAAAGGTATTGCAACAGCTATTGGACATGCTCCACAGGCTGCCTTGGCAAATCCAGAGGCAGGTTCTGTCCTTTCTGTAAGTGAGGCTCTTACTAACTTGGTATGGGCTCCTTTGGCTGATGGTTTGGGCAGTGTATCATTGTCTGCAAACTGGATGTGGCCTTGTCGTGCGCAGGAGGGTGAGGATGCTCGTTTGTATAAAGCTGTTAAGGCATTGTCTGATTTCTGCTGTGCATTAAAGATAAATGTTCCTACAGGTAAGGATTCATTGTCAATGACACAGAAGTATCCAAATGGTGAGAAGATTGTAAGCCCTGGTACAGTAATAGTATCTGCAGGTGGTGAGGTTTCTGATATTAAGAAGATTGTTTCTCCAGTTATGAAGAATGATTCTGAGAGCAGCTTCTATCATATTGATTTCTCATTTGACAAGTTGCAGTTGGGCGGTTCTGCTTTTGCACAGTCTTTGAATAAAGTTGGCAGCGATGTGCCTACAGTTAAAAATCCTGAGTATTTCCGCAATGCGTTCCTTGCTGTTCAGCAATTGGTGAATGAGGGACTTATTATGGCTGGACACGATATCTCTGCAGGTGGTATGATTACTGCGTTGCTTGAGATGTGTTTTGCAAATACAAAAGGTGGTATGCAGATCAATTTGGATAAGTTCCAGGGTGCAGATGCTGTTAAAGTATTGTTTGCAGAGAATCCTGGTATCATTGTTCAGGTTGCAGATAAAAATGCAGCTACTGTAAATGAGATTTTGGATAAAGCAGGTGTGGGTTACATAAAGATAGGTACTCCATGTGCAGAGCGTAATATTTTGGTTAGCAAAGAGGGTGAAAACTACAACTTTGATATAGACCATCTACGTGATGTATGGTATTCAACTTCTCATTTGATGGACCGTAAACAGAGCTTTAACGGTTGTGCTGAGAAACGTTTTGAGAATTATAAGAAACAGCCATTGGATTTGGCATTTGGTGCAGAGTTCAGCGGTAAATTGGCTCAGTATGGTCTCAACCCAGACCGTAGAGAGGCAAGTGGAATTAAAGCTGCTGTAATCCGTGAGAAAGGAACCAACTCTGAGCGTGAGATGGCATATGCTTTCTGGTTGGCAGGCTTTGATGTAAAAGATGTTACAATGACCGACCTTATCAGTGGCCGAGAGACATTGGAGGATGTTAATGTAATTGCATTCTGTGGTGGATTCTCTAACTCTGATGTACTTGGTTCTGCAAAAGGATGGGCAGGAGCTTTCCTATTCAACCCTAAAGCAAAAGCGGCATTGGATAACTTCTATGCAAGAGAGGATACTTTGTCACTAGGTGTATGTAATGGTTGCCAGTTGATGATTGAGCTTGGTCTTATCAATCCAGAGCATCCTGCAGACAAGAAGGCTAAGATGTTGCATAACGACTCACATAAATTTGAGAGTAGCTTTGTTTCATTGAGCATTCCTCAGAATAACAGTGTAATGTTCCACTCTTTGAGCGGATTTAAGATTGGTACTTGGGTAGCACATGGTGAAGGTAAATTCCATTTGCCTCTACCTCAGGAGAATTACAATATTGTTGCTGAGTTTACTTATAATGAGTATCCTGGTAATCCAAACGGCTCTTCTTATAATGCAGCAGCTGTTGCAAGTAAAGACGGACGTCACTTGGCTATTATGCCTCATCCTGAGCGTACAATCTTCCCTTGGCAGTGTGGTTATTATCCAACTGAAAGATGGAGTGATGAGATTACACCATGGATTGAAGCATTTGTAAATGCAAGAAACTGGGTAAAGGAGAAATTGAACAAATAACTTTAAACAGTACAAGAGAAAAGCCCTGATATTGTCAGGGCTTTTCTCTTATATATAAAATTAAAATTATACGTATAATTTTTCAAATAGCTCCCTGATAGGTTGGGACTCTCTGATAATATTGAGTGTAAGGTTGGCATGTCCTTTTGCAAAACCATTTCCAACAATAAGGTTAATGTCTTTACCTACACCCTCGGCTCCCAATGCTGCTTTTGTAAAGCTGGTTGCCATTGAGAAGAAATATACAGATCCTCTACCTTTTGTAACAAGGATTGATGTCATTTCTGTAGACGGTACATTCACATTGTTAACTGTAACATCGCAACCTCTACCTCCTGTAATGGCCATTACTTTGTGGTAAACATCCATTACATTGGTTGCATCTGCAACAATAACATCAGTTGCCAGACCCATATCTTTAATCCTTTGGGCATTTGTCTCTGAGTACTCAACAACAATAACCTTTCCGTACTGTCCTACATTTTTCATTGCCTGATAACAGCACAGAATACCTGATTTTCCGCCACCTCCAATGATGCATACAATTTCACCCTCTGTAACAAGACGGTCTACCTGTGCAGGAGCACCTGCTACATCCAAAGCAGCCAAAGCAAGCTTTTCTGGAATATCATCCGGAAGTACGGCAAACAAACCGCTCTCAAACAGAATAGCCTGTGCATCCACATCTACCTGTTCTGAATCTGCAGTGAGATTTTTAATGGTATTTATTTTTAGAGGTGTAAGGGATAGTGATACCAGTGTAGCTATTTTGTCCCCAACCTTAAGATTCTGAGTATTGGAGAATTTTGGACCAATCTCTTTTACTGTGCCAATAAGCATTCCTCCAGATCCTGTAACGGGATTCTGCATTTTACCCCTTTCCTGAACAATTGAAAGAATCATCTCTTTCATCTTTTCAGTATCAGAATTGCAAGCCTGTTTTATTTGAGTATAGCTGGCCGAGTCTATATTAAGAGTTTTTACATCTATAAGAACCTCGTTCTCATAGATTTCCATGTTATTGTCAAGTTTGAGTGCCGGCTGTGGCAAAGTACCCTGTGGATTTACAACTCTGTGTGTTCCGTATCTACAACCTCCTGTTAGCATATGCCGTATAAGATTTCTTTATTTTAATGTGCTAAAATACTACTTTTCCTACAAATTCCAATAACCATCCTATTAAGATTCCCATGTGGTTTCCTGCTGCGTATCCTATTATACCGGCAGCAAGACCTATAAGCAAAGCCTCCTTATTTTTCATTGATGCCGAAATCATAGGGACAAAAGGAGGGGAGTTTATGAATGCTACCGATGATATAACCATTGAATCGGCGTCAACTTTCAATATGCGGCAAAAGATGGCATGCAGTGCCAACGAAACAAAAACACCAACCGCCAAGTAACCGAAAAGTCCTGCACCACTTGCAATATTTAAATTGGAAAAGTTTGCCATTGAAGCAATTGTAATGCTGAAAATATAAATCAAATACATTCCCAAACCATAACTCATCTCCAATTTCTTCACCGACGGTATAAAAGAACAGGCTACACCCAATGTGGAAATCATCAAAATGAAGATGACCATAAACCAGTTGTTAGGAAACATAAGTGCAACCGCCGCAGAAACAGCTGCTACAAGTATTGTTAGAGCAAGCAGCCTGCACAATTGCTTGATCCCTTCTTTTGAAAGAATTTTGCGGTAGTTGATTTCAGTTGCAGTTATATCTGTCTTCCCTACATTATCATTCACCCCATTTGATCTCTTTTCATCGCTTTCTCCGTAAAGTTTTCTCGACCACTTTATACCAACAGTGAGTATAAATACAAGGTATAGGAATGAGATAATTATATCATAGGAGTTTATAAGTACAAACGTTTCGCCCTTTATGCGGAATACAGTTTGTAAAGCGGCAGCATTTAGAGTGCCACCTGTGTACATGCCTAAGATTATTCCTCCAATTTGAGCTCCTTCCTCCAGCCTGCTTCCAAAAAGAACATATCCAATGGCAACAGCCACAGCTACAGAAAGGAATCCGCTGAGGGCCACTTTCATTTGCAGAGTAAGTTGCCTTGTGCTGAAAGTTGAGCTGTACAGCATCATTGGAATTGCCAATGGAATAAGGATATTTGGTAAAAGTTCTTGAATCATTGCAATATTCCCTTTTTCTATAGGCAAATTTCCAATGATCATTCCAAGCACATATAATATCATTATTGGACCCAATTTGCCCAGTAACGGCACCTTTTTGCAAATCCATAATACTAATGCCGGTGCAGTACAAAATACTGCAAGATAAAGTATGCTTAAAATGATATTTCCCATAGTTGTACAGGTGTCAAGAGTTTGTCAAATCTAGGTATATTTTGTATATTTCCACAAATTATTTGGAGGAAATACACATTATTTCACAGACAACCGGGGATACTTTGTTGTACAGGTATCTTACACCAGAAAACCCAAAAAAGGGGAAGAAGTATCCTGCATTCAACCGTCCAGATTTTATGCAATGGATATTCAAGCGAAGAGATAAAGGCAGAGGGGTGACCATAGCGGTCACCCTTTCTCTTTGTTATGGCCTCAGTCCTGAGCCTCCTTGTATTGTAATTGTCTCACCTGAGATAAAAGAAGCATCCTTTGAAGCCAGAAAAACACACGTACGGCCTATATCTTCTGCGGGGTCTGCAAAACGTCCAAGTGGAATATCCCTAATGGTTTTCTCATATAGTTCCGGATACATCTCTTTCCATTGCTGCAGACTCTCTGTCATAGCCAAAGGACACACAACATTTACCCTTATGCCATCTGGCCCCCACTCAGTGGCAGCAACCCTTGAGAGTCCCCTAATTCCCTCCTTTGCAGCAGCATAGGAACTTTGTCCATATTTGCCAAACATCCCGGCTGCAGAAGCAAAGTTTATGACAGAACCTTTGCTCTCCTTCAAATAAGGATAACATTCTTTCATATAAAAGAAAGTTGCATATACTCCCGACAGCATTGCCAAATCCAGATCCTCCCTGGTATGCTCTATCAGAGGAAGTCCCGATTTTGAAACCTGTGCGTTGTTTATAAGAGTATCTATCCTTCCAAATATGTCATATGCTTTGGATACAACCATTTTTACTGCCTCCTCATCAGCTCCGTCGGCAACTATCGGGAGAACTTTAATGCCATACTCCTGAACCAGTCTTGCCTGTGCCTGCTGCAGCCTCTCCAAATTTCTACCAGTTATTACAAGGTTGCTCCCCTCTCTTGCAAAAGCAGTTGCTATACCAAAACCAATACCTTTACCACCTCCGGTGATTATAGTTACATTTCCATCCAATCTTTTCATAATCTTTCCTTTTATAATCAACAGCAAGTTACCAGAATTTGTTGAGTGGGGCAATACCGCAAATTGGTTATTTTGTTCAACATGGCTTATTATTGTCAGTCCCCCTCCTCAGTTTGTGCATTGAAAGGTTGAACTTTATATAGGGTATGCGATGAAGTAGTGGAAGTTTTGGTATTGTCGGCTTTTGGCCACTTAGGTAATGTTAAAAATTGCTATCTTTACAACAGACAAAAACATTTTACCATGAAGAAAATTTTATTGGTTTTGGCCATTATGTTTGTGGCGGGGGCTGTGCAGATGCAGGCTCAGCCGCTAAGTTATGAGAAAGGGGAGTTTGTTTCAAAGAATACCGGTGATACTTTGTTGTACAGGTATCTTGTGCCTGAGAATGTGCTGAAAGGGAAGAAATATCCGCTTGTAATATTCCTGCACGGTTCCGGCGAGAGGGGAAATGACAATCAGGCGCAGCTGTTTCACGGCAGCGGACAGTTTATAAATCCGGTGAACAGGGAGAAGTATCCTGCATATGTTTTGTTCCCACAGTGCCCTGCCGGGGTGCCTGGTGCATATATGCCGGGACTTCAGACACTGGTTCCTGCAGATATGCCTTTGGATCCGCCTCAGGCTCCAATAGTTACCCTATTGCTTGAGTTGATTG
This sequence comes from Candidatus Egerieisoma sp., assembly GCA_045613465.1. Classification (GTDB taxonomy): domain Bacteria; phylum Bacteroidota; class Bacteroidia; order Bacteroidales; family UBA932; genus Egerieousia. The sequence continues at coordinate 5,699 of JAZLBB010000082.1, read as the reverse complement.
ATTCATATATTGACCTTCCGAATGTGGATCCCCGCAGGGTATACATTATGGGTATCTCTATGGGTGGCATAGCTACATATGATATAGTCTCAAGATATCCACAGAAGTTTGCCGCAGCAATTCCAATTTGCGGTTCGGTTAATCCGCAGAGGCTTGTGAACACCAAGGGGGTTGCGTGGAGGATTTTCCACGGAGATAATGACCAGGCGGTTACAGTTGAGGGTTCGAGGGAAGCCTACAAGGCATTGCGAAAGGCCGGCCTTGATGTGGAGTATTTTGAGTTCCCTGGCTGTACCCACAACAGCTGGAACCCTGCTTTCAACCGCCCGGATTTCATGCAGTGGCTGTTCAAACAGAAAAAGTAGAGGAAATGTAGAATAAATGACATTAAATATAAAAGAGAAGAGATGTTGAAGATTGGAGACAAAATGCCACAGTTTGAGGTGGTGGACCAGAATGGAAACACAGTAAGTTCAAAGGATTTTGTAGGAAAGAAGACAATAATCTATTTTTACCCAAAGGACAATACATCCGGCTGTACTGCCGAGGCATGCAACCTGCGTGACAATTATGATGCATTGGTAGCGGCAGGGTATAATGTTGTGGGTGTAAGTAAAGACAGCGCAGCTTCGCATATCAAATTTATAGAGAAGCACTCATTGCCATTTACTTTGCTTGCAGATACAACAACACAGATGCAACAGGTGTTTGGAGTTTGGGCAGAGAAGAAACTCTATGGCCGTACCTATATGGGAACCCTCCGCCAGACATTCATCTTCAACGAGGAGGGAATCCTTGTGGAAATTATTGAAAAGGTGAATACAAAGGACCACGCAGCGCAGATATTAAAATAATTGTCGGGAAGAAAAATATGAGAACTGCAATATATGGAGCAGGCTCCCTTGGTACCATTTTGGGGGCCTTCATTACAAAGAACGGTGGGCAAGTAGACCTGATAAACCGCAACAGGGCACACGTTGAGGCACTGCAGAAGGAGGGTGCAAAGGTTATTGGAACCATGAACTTTACACAGAAGGTAACTGCATATACTCCCGATAAAATGGATGGGATTTATGATATCATATTCCTTATGACCAAGCAGCAGCACAATGCTGAGGTGGTAACTTCCATCAAGGAATTCCTTGCTCCCAGCGGTGTGATAGTTACCCTGCAGAACGGAATCCCGGAGCTGCAGATTGCAGATATCGTAGGGGAAAACCGTGTGCTGGGATGTACTGTAGCGTGGGGTGCAACCCTTAAGGAACCGGGAGTATGTGAACTTACAAGTGCTCCCGACAGCCTTACATTCTCATTGGGCTCCCTTACCCCTGGAGAACATCCTTTGTTGCCAAAGGTGAAGGAATTGCTCCAGATGATGGGTCCGGTAGAGCTTGATTCAAACTTTATAGGTACCCGTTGGAGCAAACTTCTCATAAACTCTGCATTCTCCGGAATGAGTGCGGTGCTCGGATGCACTTTTGGTGAAGCTGCAAAAGAGAGGGCTTCCCGAAAGATTGTACAGGCACTCATAAAGGAGTGTATTGATGTGTGTGCAGCCGGAGGAATAAAAATTGAACCGGTACAAGGGAAAGATATTGTAAAACTGCTCAACTACAGCAATCCTGTAAAGAAAGCAATCTCAAACTTCATAATTCCTATAGCAATTCGCAAACATGCTCTGTTGAAGGCGAGTATGCTGCAGGACCTTGAGAAAGGAAAACTCACAGAAGTGGATGCTATAAATGGTGTAGTTTCTGCATTTGGAAGGAAGGTGGGTTGTCCAACTCCAATGAATGACAAAGTGGTGGAGATTGTCCACAGGATAGAGAATGGTGAACTGAAACCCCAATTTGCAAATCTTAAACTATTTTAATGATTGGAAGAGTATAAAGTAAAAACATAAATATATGAGACCTGAATTTTTGAAACCCGGAGATACGATAGGTGTAATGGCAATAGCCTCGGCACCCTCACAGGCACAGCTGGCTGCAAACTGGAAAGAGCAGCTGGAGAGCTGGGGCCTTAAAGTGAAAATAGCAAAACATATTACAGCCACATATCCTGGAGATTTTGCAGGAACCCACGCACAGCGTGCACAGGATCTGGAGGAGATGTTGTTGGACCCTGAGATGAAGGCTATAGTTTCAATAAGAGGAGGTTATGGTACAATGCATACCATAAAGAATCTTAATCTTGAGCTTTTTAAACAAAACCCTAAATGGCTTATTGGCTATAGTGATATTACCATTCTGCATTATGCCCTTCAGAAAATGGGTATTGAGTCTATTCATGGTGCTATGCCAGGAACTTTCCTTCCGGAGTTTGACGGCTTCTCTCAGAATTCACTTAAAGATGCTTTGTTTGGAAAGGTGGCTGCATATACAACCAATCCGCACAAATATAATGTAAAAGGTACTGCTCAGGGACGTCTGATAGGTGGTAACCTTACACTTATGAGAAACCTTGTTTCTACCCCTAATGACCACAATTTCGATGAGCCTACAATCCTCTTTATAGAGGATATTGATGAGAGAATGTATACAATAGATAGCAAATTGTGGCATTTGCGTGAGTGCGGCCATTTGGCAAAATGCAAAGGTATTATTGTGGGATATTTTACAGATACAAGAGAGGAGGACCAGTGGCAGAGAGATGTGCTTGATTTGATAAACGAGTACACAGCACCTCTTGGAATACCTGTTATGTTCAATTTCCCTTGCGGACATGAACACCCGAATGCCAGCATCTATCTTGGCAGAAATGTAGAGATGTCTGTAGGAGAGAGCGGAGGAGTGTTGAGGTTTCTGTAATTGATTGAAAGTGAAATACAAGAGGGTTGTCATATGACAACCCTCTGCTTTTGTATTCAATATTATTTTTTGAACAACTCATCAAGGAATGTATAGAATTCAGGACTCTCTCCAGTAATGAATTTTAGAATTTTCCCTTTGCGGTCAATCACGATTTTTGTAGGATACCCAGATACTGCATAAATCTTGCTTACATCTGTTCCACCTTTCTCATCATTGATAACATTAAGCCATGGAAGTTTATTCTCTTCAACAGCTTTTTTCCATTTTTCTTCGCTGTCTCCGCAAGCAATACCCAAAATTTCAAATGTGTTTTCATTAGGTATTTTTATTTGGTTAATTATATTTGTGCAGTGTGGAATGCAATAAAGAGAAAAAATTGCGGTTTCACCAGCAGCGAAACCGCAAATGTAATAAAATCTTATATGATGCAAAATAAATTACTCTCTATTCTTTTTTATCTTCAATTTTGAAAAAATCGGTAACCCACTCTGTAGCTTTATCATAATGCTGGTATTCATTATGACCCAGTGGGTCTGAAAAACTTATCCCCATGCTGTCTTGGGTAAATTGTTCGGGATAAATGACAATTAGATTATTACCCTGAAGATATTTGCTCAAAAGGGAAGGGAGCCTCTCAAATGAGGTGTCGTATGATATGGATCCTTTTCTGGCGCATACAACAACAGCCAGATGAGAATCATACATATTTTCTTTTATGGTATAGAAGTCATTCCAATACTCCATTTTTGTATATGAAGTAAGGGTGGATGCACTTTGGTTGGATGCAACCTCCTTTAAATATCCGAGTGTGGTATCTTCTGCATAATAGATAAGTCCGCATGCAAGTTGGGATGCCATTCTGCCAATATGTTCAACCCATTTTACAAAACCTGTTTCAAATTCAGCTCTTGGCGGAACAGCAACATGTATTTTTCTGATAGTGGTGGACGGTATCATATACCTGGCAACCATAACTTCCCTATTGGTACCTTTCAGTAGGGATTCTGTAAGGTTTCCAAAGAATGAGTCAATTATATTTGCTTTCCAATGCAATCCAATAACAAGATTGGTGGCGTTATACTCTTCGGCCGCATGTATGATTCCGCTGGCAACATTAAGGTCGTATCGGGATACTTGTGTTACCTTAACATCTGTGGCAGAAGCTATTTTTGCTGCAGTTTCAAGGGTTTTCTCCCCTGCCTGCTTCTTTTCCTGAATGTTTTTGCTGTCGGTGATTACACTTAGAGCTACAAGAGGTTTCTCCAATTTTGTGTTTCTTATCATCAGGGCAAGATTCACAAGATTTTCAGTGGTTTCTGGGTTTGCTACAGGTATAAGAATCTGCTCAGGCAATTCATCTTCTTTTTCATTGCCGCTATTGAATTGCAGTTTTTCCTCTGTCGCAAACTTTCTTGCAGAACGCTCTGTTGCCAGAGAACTTATAATGCATGTAAATAGAATCATAACAACAGTGCCGTTAAGTACATCGTCGTTTATGAGTCTTTCTCCATTTTCCATAATTATTTGATGACCAACCAGAACAGCTGCAAGGGTTGCCGCCGCAGAAGCGCTGCTTAATCCAAAAATCATATTCCTTTCGTTCTTCTGCATCTTGAATATCTTTTGGAATATAAATGCACCAACCCACTTGCTGCCAATAGCAACAGCTGTCATTATACCTGCAACTTTAAGTGCCGGGCCACCGGTTAAAATGGCATTTATATCTATAATCATACCAACTCCAATAAGGAAATATGGGATAAAAATTGCATTCCCGACAAATTCAAGCCTGTTCATAAGGGGGGATACATGTGGAATGAGCCTGTTGAGGACCAGTCCTGTGAGGAAAGCTCCAAGGATACCTTCCATTCCAACAAACTGCATAAGCCCTGCTCCCAAAAATACCATTGCCATTACAAATACAAACTGCATGATGCTGTCTGAATAGTTCCTGAAGAATTTTCTGGCAATCATCGGGAAGACAATAATGATGAATGCTGTTAGGAGGGTAACTTTTATACCCATCATAATCCAGAACATTCCGCTGGTGTCTCCCTTGTACATTCCACTGATTATGGCAAGACCAATGAGTGCAAGTGTGTCCACTATAACTGTACCTCCAATTGTGATATTTACACTGCGTAGTTTTGACAAACCATATCTGCTGATGATAGGATAGGAGATAAGGGTATGGGAAGCGTACATGCAACCCATAAGTATAGAGGTTGTTATTCCAAAGTTGAGCAGCTTCAAACAGCTCCACATACCTATTCCAAAGCGGATGAAGAATGACATGACTCCAAAGATTATTCCTTTGGTCTTGTTCTGTTTGAAATCTTCCATATCCATCTCCAAACCGGCCAGGAACATTATATAGTACAAGCCAACTTCTCCAAACAGCTCAAAGCTGCTGTCGCGTTCAAGAATGTTGAAGCCGTATTCTCCAATTGCTACACCTGCCAGAATCATACCAATGATATGAGGAATGCGTAGACGTTCCAGTACAAGTGGGGCAAAGAGTATGATGATCATTACCAGAAAGAATATCCAGGTAGGATCTGTTATGGGTAATGCTATATGTATATTCTCCAACATTGTCTTATTCTTCGTAAATTTAATTTTGATGTTATATAGGCATGCACATCTTTGTAAAGATACTGCTTTTTTATCACTTCCAGAAATATAGTTATCACGTGAAGTTGTAGAGACGTTTGGTAAAAGTTTTTTTAATTTTATTTGCAAGTATAAAATTTATTCCTACCTTTGCAATCCCAAACGCAATGCGGGTGTGGCGTAATTGGTAGCCGCGCTAGACTTAGGATCTAGTGCCGAGAGGCGTGGGGGTTCGAGTCCCTTCGCCCGCACAAAAAAGCTCAACTGAAAAGT
>JAZLBB010000081.1:0-6751 GCA_045613465.1 Candidatus Egerieisoma sp. | reverse complement strand
CCCCCCCCTAATTTATAATTTTTATAATCTACACTGAGTCTCATGAACACTCTTTTTCTTAGGTTTAACCCATTCTTAAAGACAAAGGTAGCCAACCGGCACGGCATAGCCGTTCGGGATTTACAAAACCTTTGTTCGCCTTTTACAAATTGTTTCAACTTTTTTCTTCCCGATAATCTTCTTTGTGCTTATCCCTCCACCTCTGGAGGGCAACAGTGAGCAGACGGGCGGTCAAGCCCGGTCTGCCCAATAGCAGGATATTAGTATTCTGACTGTCCGTAATCAGTAACTGTCCAGCCAGAAGGGATACCGCTTACACCAGTTGGTAGCGATGTCATACTTGCAGCCTTAATAAAGGTACCTGTGGCAGCTACTCCTTCCATCCAATTGGTAAGACAATTTAATGCCGCAATATCCGTAGCCAGCATGGTGACACTATTGAGGTTTGTACAGCCGCTAAACATTTGCCAATAGCAATTTGTAACCAAAGTCTCAGCAGGCAGTACGGGAGCAGATATTAACTTTGAACATCTCGCAAACATATTGCAGTAGCAATTGTCTGCCAAAGTGGTAGCTGGTAGCTGTGCAGGAGCAGTTGTTAAGTTTGAACAACCCACAAACATATTTATGTAGCAAGAACTTGCCAAAGTGGTAGCAGGCAGTGCAGGAGCGGATTCTAAGCTTGTACAAGTACTAAACATTCCAGAATAGCAAACAACTGCCAATTCCTCAGCAGGCAGTTCAGGAGCAGATGTTAAGTTTGAACACCCCGCAAACATAGATACGTAGCAACCCTCTGCCAAAGTGGTAGCTGGTAGCTGTGCAGGAGCAGTTGTTAAGTTTGAACACCTCGCAAACATATTATCGTAGCAATATGCTGCCATTTCATTATTGTTTGAAATAAGCTCTAATTTAGAAGCGTCAGCCAAAGCTGAACAATTCATAAACAAACTTGAAAAGCATGCATTAGCGGTAGATGTAGTTTCATAATTTGTATAATCCACCAAAGTGCGGATATCGCCCGAGCAAGTTACCGGAGTGTTTTCCGTAAATGAAATCATAAAACCTTTAGGCGTTTCAAAGTCAACTGTACCTGATGCACTCTTTCCACGCATGCGAAGGTTATTTGTGAAAGAGACAGGGGTGGTAGTGGTCATACCGTATTCATCCACATCACCACTTATTTCAAATTTTCCCCAGTTTCCGCCATCCGCTGAATATTCTATGCTCTGGTCCATTTCTCCCATGACGTTTAACACAAGAGACTGCTCGCCACCAACCGTGAAGGTGAGGTACGGAATTTTCTCCTCCAAAGCAATCGTTGCCGTATAGAACTTACCCTCCTCAATGCTCATGCCTGTAGGAATGGTGAGTGAGCCGGTATAATCTTTGCCACCAGCTGTTACAGTGAAGGTAAATTCGTAGCCAGCCTCATAAATTTGTGGCATAGCGATTAAATGAATATAGATATCATTGGCAGGAGAAGTGGGGGCAATTGTAATTTTACCGTCCGTCATCCCATTAGCACCACCGCTTGGATTAGGCTTCGCTACATTGTCTATTACAATCTTGGTGATGGTATTGTCAATATCAGCATCTCCAACTTTAAATGTAGGCTTAAGGATAGCTGTAATGTGCTCAAATGTAATTGATGGAGAGGAATTATCAAACATCGCATGCATCAATACAGGTGAATTATCTGCGGTACTTTGTCCAAGTTTTCCATCTTGTTCATCCAAGGAATTAATATCACCATATGCAACATCATACTTACCATTAGCAGAATATGGCAGTGTGCCCTCAAACTGATTGGTACCCGCTATCTGTGTAAAAGTAGATGGGGTGCCACTTGATCCATATACCTCAAACGTCTCCCCACTCTCATTCCATGCCACCTTAACAATGGTAGTACCATTTTCAGTAACGGGGGTCAGTGTTACACGTGTCTGTGCCGCGCCTTGTATATTGGCAGTAAGAATCACCTTCTCGCCACAGCCAGGGGTGTTATTGTCATTCACCAACTCCTCTTTCTGGCATCCTGTGAGTGCCAACAGAGAAGCCACAATTGTACAGAATAAAAACTTTTTCATCTTTCTCTCTGTTTTATCGGTTAACTCAAATTTCCTCCCCAGCCAAAATCCGCCGGATTTGCACTTGCAGCAAAGCCATTTTCCACTTCTACTTCCATCAGCTCCACCTGGGGAGTCTCATAGTTTAAAATCTTGTTGTCTGTCATATTTTAAAATTTTGTTGTTGACTGAAAAAGCAAAGGCGCTTTCCTGCCGGTTAAACAGAAAAACGCCTTTTTAAATTGTCTTATGTGATGTTTACATTATTGCATGTGAAAAGTGAGATGACAAATTCACCCCCCCCTAATTTATAATTTTTATAATCTATACCGAGTCTCATGAACACTCTTTTTCTCAGGTTTAACCCATTCTTGAAGAGACAAAGATAGCCAACCGGCACGGCATAGCCGTTCGGGAATTACAAAACCTTTGTTCGCCTTTTACAAATTGGCAAAAAATCAGAAGGGGAAACATATATCTTCCCGACAGCAACTTTCCCTTATCTGTACAAAAAAACTGCCGGCAGAAAGGATATCTTCTGTCGGCAGTTATATATACATTAATAATATTACAATGAACACCTTACACTAATTGGACCCAGGCATAGACTGAGACTGTGTCATATCCTTCACGCAGCGGACAGAGCAGCCAGAAGCACGCAGACTATTTTCTTTTATATACAATTGATAATACCACCCTTCGTCAGAGTCATACTTCTTTCCGAATATTAAAGAATGGCTATAAGCACCATTGGTTGTTGATGTCCAATAAAAACCGTTGTATTCTCTGTCACTATGTATATCTATTAGATCTCCATTGTCATCATATTCATCCCATGTTCCACACACCCCACTAGTTAATAAGTCTCCCGCCGCAGGAAAGAAAACTTTATTAACAGCGGATGCTTCATCGGTTATGCCATAAAAATAATATCCTCTTTCCAACTCAGAATTTTCTGTATTTTTCTCTGAAGCTTCAGGGTAGTTATATGTTGAGAATCCTGATGAAAGAGATTTCATCTCGTCTGATGTAGGTACTCTCCATCCTGCAGGACAAGGATCATGGTCCGTCTTTGTACCATTACCCCATAAATCTGGGTTCTGAGGACTTAACCAATCTCTCGTCTCGCCTGAACTAACTCCAAAGAAAACGTTTGAATTATTACCCGCAGTATAACTTTCCCAACTTATTGGGCCGTCTGTAAACTCTGGCCCACCTCCTAAATCATTATTTTCAAACGGCTCATCATTAGGTTTAATATAATAATACCCTTGTCCATACTTCCTACCCCACTGGTACAATTTGCCATATTTAAAATTAACAGCATCGTACCCGCAATTCACCGGAGCCCAAATAATAGTTTTATCCTCACCTGCAGGAAGTGCCACACCCTCTCCTAAATAAACACCATTCTCAACATAAGACATATTACCATTAGGAAAATCGCTACTAGTCTCAGTATTCAAAGACGCCATTTTAATAATTCTACCACTTTCTATAGTTTGTTCTGTTGTTTTATAGTACACACCTTTATTTGTTACAAAACAAACAGAAAGCTTATGATCTCCAGCTGGCAAAGCAATATGAAAATCTGTCGCTGTTCCCTGATTCAATGCTACTCCTCCATTAGCACTGCAATCCAATGTTACTTTTTTATTTTCATCTGAATCTTCTACTAGTGTTATTTCCACAGACGTATGTAGTGCCTTACCATTCAATGGCTTATCTGAAGTTATTTCTATACTATTTACCTTTTCATCCACAGCTCCTTTAAGTTGTAATTTAAGTATACCAAACGCATTAGTAAAATTCAAAACTGAATTTTCACCTTTATATGCTAACATCGGCATAACACCGTCCCCGAAACTGTTTTGTTTGTAAGTCTGAGTACTTGAAAAATTGAACCCCTTAAAACTCCCATTAAATATATCAACTGCACTTGCAGGATAAACCGCAAGGTAATCTTTAGATGGATCAAAATCTACTGCGTTTTCACATGTAAAAGTAGCCGATGTAGTTTCAGCACCAGTAGAAAGCCTAAATGTATTAACTTGATTAAGGGTGATATCACCTATTTGTATCACAGCAATCTCATCCCCTGCACTCCACAATACAGGATATGTACCATCAGTGCCCTTTTCTCCCAATGAAGTCTTTGTCTCTCCGTTATTGATGGTTGCTTTAAGGGTTATAACTTTACCCTCAGTGTTGTTATCAGGAAGAACCTCATTTTTCTCGCATGATGCTGCAGTCAACATTACCAACGCCGCTGCAAAAAGATTAAATAGTTTTCTCATCTCTAAATCCCTCCATTTTACCATCCAACAGGATCTGTATTTTCACTAAATCCATTTGTACCACCACTTGTAGCAAACCCTTGCTCTACCTGTACTTCTATCAGCTCCACCTGGGGAGTCTCATAGTTTAAAATCTTGTTATCTGTCATATTTTAAAATTTTTGTTGTTGACTGAAAAAGCAAAGGCGCTTTCCTGCCGGTTAAACAGAAAAACGCCTTTTTAAATTGTCTTATGTGATGTTTACATTATTGCATGGGAAATTTGAAGAGGCAATTTTACCCCCCCCTAATTTATAATTCTTATAATTTACATCAAATCCCATGAACTCAATTTGCTCACTTTTAATCCATTCTTTCTGGAGACAAAGATAGCCAACCGACACGGCATAGCCGTTCGGGATTTACAAAACCTTTGTTCGCCTTTTACAAATTGGCAACGAATTCAGAAGGGGAAACGCCTGTAACCTTGTGGAAATTCTCCCACCCGGCAGTACGGGAACGGTAGCCTACATAATGGAACAGGTCTTTAATGTCTGTGTTGGGATTCTCCTTTAAAACAGAGACAACATAACCAATCCTCTTTTGGGCCATGTATTCACTGAAAGTGAAGCCGGCATTGCGCTTGAATGCTTCACCCACATAGGTGCGGTTAGAGCATACCCGATGGGAAAGGGCTATAAGGGTAAGTTCAGGATTGCGCCACTGCTGTTCGTGTTCTAGGGCAGAGAGGATCTTCTCCCAAAGTTCATCTGCCTGGGGATGGTCCTCAACCTCAGCTTTTGCAGCCACCTCTACCGCATCGCTGCTGGCAGTACTCCCAACAGCACCCCCGTCAGCCTCAGGCACAGCAACAAGACGCTCCTTAAGCTCATACCGGGCAACCGCCAGAAAGAAGGTTATCCACGTTAACTGATGCAGGATTATAAACAAATATGAATGGGTTATCTGAATAAGGAAATGAAATATTCCAATCAACATGAATCCCAGAGCGTATGAGAGGATAAATTTCCTGGAAACGGTGCTCGAGTTCCAGTTATATGGTACAAGGAACAGGGCAAAGGCATAGAACAGCATTACTGTAAGGGTAACCAGACGGAACAGCACATTTGGCTCCCATATATGCTGCCACAGATCTGTATAGGTATTTATTGTGGTATATTCTATTCCTGCAAACATTCCAATACACAACAGGGACATAAGCGGAACAAACAGGAATGCATATACTTTTGCCTTGCTCACTGCAGGTTTTATTACCTCCAACGGATACAGGAAAAATGTCATTTGGGCAATAAGGGGGATAAAGGTGTGTTCCGGCTCAAAGAGCGCACCATCTGCCGTAGTTGTTTCTGCCCAGGTACGGAACAGGAAGGTTGCAGCAAAAAATGCAGAAACCCAACTCAGCACAGCATGGATATAACGGGAAAAATCTCCTGTCTCACCTCGGCGCCTCCATAAAAGAATGCCGCTGAATATAAGGCTCGCGGTCGTCAGCACCAATATTATTGTGGCAATATACCTCATAAAAATTCTGAAAAATACTTCAACCTTCAAATATAGTCACTTCCGGCATAACGGCCAAAAGCCTATCAACTTTGCGCTTCGTAGAGAAAAATTTAGCCATTCTTCCAGTGCACCTCCGGCGAGGAGAGTGGGGAATGCACAACCCTCAAGCCAGTGGCGCACCTCATCCCCTCTACACCATCCTCAGGACCACATCACCTGCACCACCCGTAGAGAAACCTTACGAGTAGCGCACCCCACCCCCTCCACAGACACCTACAGCACATACTCCCTGCGCCACTGTCTTGGATGAAAAAATCCACTTGGATGAAAAAATTCCCATCTGCCCATCAATACATAACTTCTTCCTTACCATGCCACAGAATTTTACAGGAAGTGCAAAAAACAGGCCCCACAACCTCATCCCAAAGCTACATGGCCTGCCCCACTTAACCTAAGTTTAAATTTCAGTTATCCTTCCTTCGCACCTCGGCATAACTTGTGCAAGCACAGTTCTGGTTTTTAGGACAAGTTCTTATATCTCCAGCGCTTCTGCAACTCCAAAGGTGCTGCCGCCAATGAATGTAAAATCTTCTTTGGCAGGGGTAAAGCCTTTAAGGAATGTTGCTATATCTGTTTTAACCGCTTCGCCTTTAAAGCCATATGTGTGCATCTTTTCTGCAAGTTCCGATGCAGGGAGAGCCCTTGTTCCTCTTGCATTGACAAAATAATAGTATGCTTCTTTGGGCAGATATTCTACCACAGCTTCAAGATCTTTGTCTGCAACAACGCCAAAGATCATGTAGAAATTGCTTTGGGGATATTGTACTTTCTGTTTTTCTGCAGTTGCCTGTATCTGAGGCCCCAAAACTTTAAATCCGTGGG
>JAZLBB010000080.1:0-1438 GCA_045613465.1 Candidatus Egerieisoma sp. | reverse complement strand
TGCACTTAGTGAAAGTGTCATAGCCACAAGAGTCATCACTGCTAGACGCAATGAACGACTAAGACTTTTGTGAATGAACATAAAATAAATTTTAGGTTAATAAATAGTGTTTACTGTAAGTTTAGTTCAACCTTAAAAATGTGCTTAGAAAAAACGGTGGTATACTTTCATAACCCACGAGGATTTTTCAAAAGGCTTGTTCATTCGTTAAAAATCTTGTCGTTGTGCTGTCGGGAAACAAAAAAAGACCATCAGTGATGATGGCCTTTTTTATCTCAATTCTATTTATGATAAATTACATAGGATTTGAGCGTTTGTAATAGTTAGCTCCTTTTAGAGGAACAATAGGTCCCTGGAATTTAATTGCACTTTTTCCACTAGGGGTAAAAATTACATCTGCAACATTGGTGTTGTTTCTCATTGTAATCTGATAAGTACCTCTCATCATTCTACCGTTTACAACAAGACGCATTTTAAGGTTGCCTTTTTTGTCTACAGTTGGAGCATAGTCTTTGAACTCAACAAGATAACCCTGACTGTTACTACCTCCGCAAATGTAGCCCTGTACAGTCATCTTGTCTCCCTCGCAAGCAACAAAGATTGCAGGATCAACGTTGCTCTCCAATGTTCCGTCAGATTTCTGGTACTGTGAAGGCACAAGTACCCAAGCTTTTGCATTGATAGCATCTACAGCAGCCTCATGCTGAGCTTTTGCAATTGCAGCTTTCTCCTCTTTTGAAAGTTTCTGGGCAAATGAAGGCAACGCTAATACCATTGCCAACATAACAAGAATAATCTTTTTCATTTCTATAATGTATTAAGGTTATTCGTTTAAAAAAAGAGAGGCCACAAGGCGCGGCCTCCCAATTTTATAAAAAAATCTAATGATTAAAGCGAAGTCCACTGAGTTACAGCGCATGAACCTTTCTCAGTTCTTACTCCTCTTAGGAAGTGCATTCTTGATTTTCCAATGTAAGCATCCCAGTAGTCTGCATATTTTGTGTTAACACCACCTGAGTTTGTATACATTAGGTCATTGCCATCCTCATCCAAAATTCTGTAGTTAATTCTACAGTATCCCGATGAGTTATGTACAGTTTTAATTACAGAAATAGGCAATCTCTCTGTAGCCTCACCAAAACCTACAGGCTCACCAAGGTTTTTCCACTCTTTAGTAGTAGGATGCTCCCACATGTACTGCAATTTACCCTCATAAGGTTTTCCAGCCTCTTCATAAAGCACATTGATGAACATTACAGTCTGCAAAGAGTCTGTATCCCAAGTTGAAACAGAAGGGGTGCCACTTACATGCTGGTATGGATAACCATTGTCAACTACAAATGGGGCAGTATTCAAATCATGAACTACAACGTTATGTTTACCTTTAGTAAGGGTAAAGTTCTGATCATATATGATATTTGCACCTTTATAGAACTTG
>JAZLBB010000079.1:0-17165 GCA_045613465.1 Candidatus Egerieisoma sp. | reverse complement strand
CTATCAATTCCTAGTTTGTTTTTACCTCTATCTTTTCTCTCTCAATACTTCAATGAACTACCGTTGTTTCTCAAACGGGTTGCAAAGGTAAGGACTTTTTTTGAACTTCCAAATTTTTCTGCAACTTTTTTCACATTTTTTTAAAAAAATTCAAAAATAAAGCACTTTTTGCCCTAAAAATCCGTTTTTAGCACCTCTTTACGGGGAAGAATCGTATCTTTGATATAAAATCAGCATCATGAAAAAGTCACTTATTTTACTTTTTATTTTCGCCACATCGGCAATTTTTGCTCAAAAAACCCAAGTTGTTGCCCATCGCGGATACTGGGATACACCTAAAAATGCACAAAATTCCATTACAGCACTTCAAAAAGCGCAACAAATTCCCGTATACGGAAGCGAATTTGATGTAAACATGACTGCAGATGGAGTAATGGTTGTAAGTCACGGCCCAAAACTGGAGAGCATCACAGATGTTCAAAAAGCTACATATAAAGAGGTAAAAAAAATAAGATTAAAGAACGGTGAGAAAGTTCCAACCCTGAAACAATATCTTAAAGAGGGTAAAAAAGGAAAGATCAAACTCATTTTTGAACTCAAAGAACACCCTCACGGAGAAATTGAGAACACTGCAGTAATAAAATCTGTAGAAATGGTAAAGAAATTAAAACTTGAGGAGCAGATTGAGTTCATTTCATTCAGCCTTGAAGCTTGCAAACAACTGGCAAAACTAATGCCTGGTTGCATGGTACAATACCTCAACGGAAAAATTCCGCCAAAAGAATTGAAAGAAATGGGAATAATGGGGATCGACTACCATTATAGCAATTTTATCAACCACCCCGAATGGGTAAAAGAGGCTCACGATCTAGGAATGAAAGTAAACGTATGGACCGTAAATAAAGAAGAGTTGATGCAGCAGATGATAAACCTTGGGGTAGACTATATCACCACAGACAAACCAGAACTTTGCATCAAGCTTATCAAAGAATCTTCTTCCCGATAGAATATATAATACTATATAAAAAGAAGAATTGCAGATATATTTTTGAAAGCACCTGCTCGAAGTCTCCTCTGCTTCGTCATTGCTACGCAATAACTCGCAACCGTCGAATTATGCAGGCGCTTCCAAATATATCTGCAATTCTTATTATACTATATAAGTATTACTCTTCAGCGTACAATTTAATAATATTAAGTACAACCTCAGAAGCCTTCTCCATACTCTGTAGCGGCAAATACTCCAATTTGCCGTGGAAGTTATGTCCGCCCGCAAAGATGTTAGGACAAGGAAGACCCATAAATGATAGACGAGCACCGTCTGTACCACCACGGATAGGCTGAACCATAGGTTTGATACCTGCCATTTCCATTGCCTTCATAGCCTTCTCCACAATATGATAATGAGGCTCTACCTGTTCTCTCATATTATAATATTGGTCCTTCATATCCAAAGTTGCAGTACCCTCACCATACTTGGCATTGATGAAAGCTACGACCTCCTTCATAAGAGCCTTCTTCTGCTCAAACTTAGCCATTGAGTGATCTCTTATAATATAAGATATGGTAGCCTGTTCAACTGCTCCATTTATGCCAACCACGTGGAAGAAGCCCTCATAACCCGAAGTAAATTCAGGTCTCTGCTGCACTGGCAACATCCCATTAAGCTCCATGGCAATAATAATAGCATTTATCATCTTATCCTTGGCATACCCGGGATGCACATTTCTTCCCTGAATATGAATCTTTGCACCAGCTGCATTAAAGTTCTCATACTCCAGTTCTCCAATCTGTCCACCATCCATAGTATAGGCATATTTCGCCCCAAAACGCTCCACATCAAACTTATCTACGCCTCGGCCTATCTCCTCATCAGGAGTAAAACCTATCTTAATCTCTCCATGCTTGAACTCAGGATGCTCCACAATATACTCCACCGCACTCATTATCTCCGCTATTCCTGCTTTATCATCTGCTCCCAAAAGGGTTGTTCCATCTGTTGTAATAAGCGTCTGTCCCTTATATTGTCTTATCTCAGGAAAATCTGCAACCGGAATCTTAATGCCAAGTTCAGCATTCAATACCACATCCTCGCCATCATAATTTTCAACAATCTGTGGCTTAATATCCTTACCACTTGCATCTGGAGCCGTATCAACATGGGCAATAAAGCCTACTGCTGGTACATCTTTGTCTATATTTGAAGGGATAGTAGCCATCACGTATCCCCACTCATCCAATGTAGCCTCAACACCCATTGCATTAAGTTCATTGGTAAGCATCTGCAACAAATCAAACTGACATTTGCTGCTTGGCTGGGTATCACTTGCATCATTAGAAGTGGTCTCAACAGCCACATATCTCAAAAATTTATCTAAAATCTTTTCCATATCAATTAGAATAACAATAATCCAAAACTCATAAATACCATTCCCGATATCACTCCAATTATGGCAATATGGTGCTCTCCATAATTCTCTGCAGTTGGAAGCAGCTCGTCAAGGGAGATATATACCATAATTCCTGCAACTACAGCAAGTACACATGCCAATAATGATGGAGTAAGGACAGAACGGAGCACAATATAACCTATAATACCACCTAAAGGTTCTGCTATTCCCGACAAAGTTGCATACCCAACAGCTTTTCCCCTTCTCTGAGTAGCATAATAAATAGGGATAGCAACAGCAATACCTTCTGGAATATTATGGAGTGCAATGGCAAAAGCAATGCTCGTACCCAACTCAGGGTTTTCCATTGCTGTAATAAATGTAGCCAGCCCCTCAGGGAAATTGTGTACCGCTATCACCAATGCAGAGAAAATTCCAAGACGGAGCAATTTGCCCTCCTTCTTTTGAGCAGGTTGCATTTTGGGCTCCTCTTCTCCAAAAGAGAGGATTGCTTTACGCTCCCCCACAGCCTCTTCGTGCACCTGTATTGTCATGGAGTTCACCTCATGTGGATTGCTCTCCTTGGGAACCAGATTATCTATAAGGGCAATGATAGCCATTCCACCAAAGAAAGCTACCAAAGTATAAAACAACCCCAACTTCTCTCCAAAAGTTGCAACAAGTTCAAAACGTGCCTCCTGAAAAAGCTCCACAAGAGAAATAAGTATCATTACACCTGCAGAAAATCCCAAGGTTGCACATAGCACTTTAGGGCTGAATTTCTTTACAAACATTATAATTGCGCCCCCTATGCCGGTAGCCATACCGGCACAAAGGGTAAGCAACAACGCAATTATAAAGTTTCCTTCAAACATATAAAGATCTATTTCTTATCCTCCTTCATAGAAGCCCAGATCAAATATGCAACAATAGCCACATAAGCCAAAATTGCCACATACTGTGCACCTGCAGACTCCATCCACTCAACTGCCAACAAGTTCACGCCACAGAATCTCATGATAGCACTTACAACACCCATCAATGCGCCACCTGCAATGAAACCACTTGCCAAAAGAGTACCTTTATCAACACGCTCCTTATTAAGTTTCTCATCTTTGCTTCTGCTTCCTACAAACCATGCTATACCTCCACCAACAAGCAATGGCAAGTTCAGTTCAAGTGGAATAAACATTCCAAGGGCAAATGCCAAAGCCGGAACCTTAAATATGGTAAGGACAACAGCAAGAACAGCGCCAACACCATACAAGAACCAAGGAGCATTTCCACCGCTCATCAACGGCTCAATAACGGCAGCCATAGCATTAGCCTGTGGAGCAACAAGAGCATCCGGACCGGTAAAGCCATATGTATCATTAAGCACCATCATAACACCGCCAACAGTAGCAGCAGCCACAAGGGTCCCCAAGAATTTCCAACTCTCCTGTTTTGCAGGGGTAGTACCAATCCAATAACCAATTTTAAGGTCGGTAATGAATGCACCAGATACAGAAAGCGCTGTACACACAACACCACCAATAATAAGTGCCGCTGTCATACCTGCAGTACCGGTTAGACCACTTGCAACAAGAATCACAGAACCAAGAATCAAGGTCATCAATGTCATACCACTTACTGGGTTAGTTCCCACAATAGCAATTGCATTGGCCGCAACTGTAGTAAACAGGAACGAAATCACACCCACAGTAAGAAGTGCAATAACAGCATGCTTAAGATTAGAAACTACACCCATCTGGAAGAATAGGAATGTAACAGCCAAAGTAATAAGGATACCAAACACAACAATCTTCATAGAGATATCCTTCTGGGTCCTGACAGTTTTTGCAGCATCACTTTTTTTGCCACCAAACTCCTGAACAGCAAGTCCAAATGCAGATTTTATAATTCCTGACGATTTTATGATACCAATCACACCGGCAGCAGCAATACCACCAATACCTATATGACGGGCATAATTAGAGAAAATTGTCTCTGCACTCATAGCACTCATATTTGCAAACTCAGTACCCATAATGGTAACTCCCTCCGCACCAAAACAAAGGTTTAGTACAGGCACAATGAAAAACCATACAAGAAACGAACCGCAGCAGATAATGAAAGCATATTTCAAACCAATGATATAACCCAAACCAAGCACCGCAGCACCTACGTTAAGTTTTAGAACAACCTTAGCCTTATCAGCTATAGCCTCACCAAAAGGAAGTACTCTTGAAGTAAAAGTCTCAGCCCACCATCCAAAGGTAGAAACAATGAAATCATAGATACCTCCAATCAAACCACTTACAAGCAACAATTTTGCTCCATTACCACCAGTTTCACCACTTACTAGCACCTGAGTAGTTGCTGTAGCCTCAGGGAAAGGATATTTTCCATGCATATCGCTCACAAAATATTTTCTGAACGGAATAAGGAACAAAATACCCAATACACCACCAAGCAATGAGCTCATGAACACTTTAAAGAAATCCACTGTAAGTTCAGGATACTTTGCCTGAAGAATATACAATGCAGGAAGGGTAAAAATAGCACCAGCCACAATAGCACCAGAACATGCTCCAATAGACTGGATAATCACATTCTCTCCCAAAGAATTTTTTCTTTTCAATGCTCCCGACAATCCAACAGCAATAATGGCAATAGGAATTGCCGCTTCAAAAACCTGTCCCACTTTAAGACCAAGATACGCTGCAGCTGCAGAGAAAATGATTGTCATAACCAAACCCAGAGAAACACTCCATGCGTTAACCTCGGGATAAACCTTACCAGGAGAAAGGATTGGCTCATACTTCTCACCCGGCTTCAACTCCCTCGCCGCATTCTCCGGCAAACCAGTTGTTTTAATTTCAGTATTTTCCATATTTTAATTTTTTAAGTAAATTCGTAAAGTAATTACAAATATAATGAATATATGGAAACACCTGCAATCAATAGTCACAACAAAAAAGAATACCCTCCTATGCATACCGCAGAACATATACTCAATGCCACTATGGTAAAAATGTTCGGCTGTCCAAGATCAAGGAATGCACACATAGAGAAGAAAAAGAGCAAATGCGACTATTTGCTCCCTATAGAACCCACTGCAGAACAAATCTGTGCAATTGAGAGTGCTGTAAATGAAGTCATCGGGAAGAATCTCCCTGTTACAGTTGAATATATGACTCAGGCAGAGGCTGCCAATATAGTAGATTTGAGCAAACTCCCTTCCGATGCCACAGATACTCTACGAATTGTAAGAGTTGGGGATTATGATGCCTGTGCATGTGCCGGTGACCATGTGGAGAACACTTCTGAGATTGCACCTTTCAAAATAATAAGTGCAGATTTCACCCCAGCAGAACACGAGGGTGAAATGGGTAAATGGAGACTCCGTTTTAAACTTCTGGAGGGGTAGCCACTCCTAAAACATAATGTTCAATGATATTCAGATCTGAAATGTATTTCTCTCCCAGAAATCCTTTCAGATCTTCTTCTTTTATAGTCTCCTTATATTTTTGGGTGTAAAGTGCAGCTAAAGGGAAATAGCTCCAATGCCATTTCTCCTCATTGTAACCATGTACTCTAAGACCGCTATCGGGAGACCCTTTGGCAGTATATGGCTGATAGAAACCAAACTTATGTGCATTTTCACATAACCATTTATAGGTCTTTTTACCTGCTTCGGTGTTCCAATATTCCAATTTTGGAGAGTTAAAATCAAGTTCCGTTCCCCAATGGTGTCTGGATGTTCCGCACATTGAATTATACTTTAGAATACTCCTGGCACGCTCAGTTCCGGCAGCCACATTGCTTTTCTGCCACTTCTGTTCCCAAATGTACCTCTGTACCCAAAAATTTCTCGAAGCAGAAGTTGCTGTAAGCTTAATCCCATCTTTTAGTGCCGCCTCATACATCTTTATAAAAGCCTGATATGTCCTTTTCTGAATATAATTGTTTGGTTTACGTAGCACCGTATACTTGTAATCTATCAGAACAAAATTTGTATCTTTCTCAAAATGAGTCTTTCCAAGCAAAAAATCCTTAGTAGGGTATGCCGCCCCATCAAAATTTTGTGCCTCCGCCATTCCCGACAGCAGGCATATCATACAAACAATAATCAGAAATCTTTTCATTCTGCAAAGATAGAGACTAAATATATCTTATAAGACAACATTTTTAATTACTTTTGTATAGGATGTAATAATTTATTAAGGTGAAAAGATTTTTTAAACTACTGGGGATTATAATAGCCAGCATAATGGCAATTGTCATTATTGCATTGGTATCGCTTGAGTTTGTCATCAATGACAGCTACGTGGCACGTGTGGTTACAAAATATTCTAAACAGCTGCTCAATGCCGAGCTCAAAGTGGAGAGAATCAGCTTCTCAGCATTCTCTCACTTTCCAAACATGGGAGTAGATCTTACCAACGGAATTATTGTATCCAACACCCATCTGCAGGATTCCGTAAAGTACAGACTCACACCGCCCAAAGCTGACACTCTGGTAAGTTTCAATAAATTCACCATCCTCCTTAATGCTGCAAAACTTTTTAGCGGAAGGGTTGACATTAAGGGTATCATTATGGACAAGCCCAATATCTATACCTATATTTCGCCTACAGGATACACCAACTGGGATATAATGCATAAAAAGGGAGATTCTACAGCTGCACCATTAGAAGACACATTATCAGACTTTCCTTTACGTATAAATATAAGGAATATCAATATAATCAATAACGGGCACTTTGTATTTGACAACAGGCAGGATGGATTGATGGCGTCATTAAGGACTAGAGATATCGAACTGGAAGGTAACTTTACAGATGAAATAGAAAAAATCAGAGTACGTAAGGGTAATTTTGCCAGCTTGAGTATGGCCGTAAGCCAAACCGGAGCTCAAAAATATTTTGGCGACCTCTTTGATCATCCTACAGCGTCGGCAGCCAAAGGACGCGCAACAATACGCCTTAACATAGACACACTCAACATTGAGAGCAAAGAGAGAGGACTTCTTTCTGTAGAAGCCAGGACCCGTACAAATCTTAGAGTGTCACTCGTTTCAGTTACAGAAGATCTTCCTATGGATATTAAAGGAAATATCCGTCTTGGCAAAAGACGCGAAAATGCTGTAACTTTTGAAGATCTTAAAATTTCAATGGCAGGAATACCACTCAATCTAAACGGAAAAGTATTCTGCAGCGCTGACTCTCTTTATACCAACAACCTAATTGCCCAAATTGAAGAGTTCCCTCTTGAGGAGTTCTTCAAATATATTCCAAGAGTCATTGTCCCCGACATAACCAAACTTCATACAAACACCCGTTTGTCTTTAAATGCACACATATTTGGCAGTTATGGTTTACTGTCGGGAAAACTTCCAGCAGCAGATATCGATTTCAATATTCCATCCAGTTCAATCTCATTTGAAGGGATAGAAAAGAGTATAAAAGAGGTATACCTTAACGGCACATACCACTTCAGGCCATCTACGCCTGATTCCAATATGGTTACTGTCAACAAACTGTTGGTAGATGGTGATGGTATTGCCATATATGGCAAAGGATATATGAAAGATCTGTACAGGGACCCTTATATGGATTTGTATATCAACTCAAGAATCAACCTTGATTCACTTGTAAAAATGTTTCCACCTGAGGTTGATATACACGGATGCGGTTCTATGGCTGCAGAGTTGAACTTGAAGTCGCGCCTGAGCAACCTAAATCTCTATAATTTGGCCAAGGCTGATATAAAAGGAACCATGATTGCTGAACATATGGAATTTGGCATCCCATCACAGAATTTTACCTGCAATATCTTTGGTGGAGAGATAAAACTGGGTTCCAATGTAACTTCCCAAGAAAGACACTATATCAGCAAAGGGACAAAGATGATTGGAGTGTTTGCTAAAGCAGACTCCACATATTTCAACTATGCAGACTCACTGTTAGTATCGGGCAAATCAATCTTATTGTCCGGAACCAATGAAGCATCCATATTTGACACTACCAAACGCAGTATAAAACCATTCTTGGGGTCATTATCAATTAAACAACTAAGAATCAACAGCATAGATTCAATAGGAGTAAGAATATCAGATAGTAGGAACCGTTTCAGTATACTTCCGTACATGGGAAATGTAACTATTCCATCACTCAATTTGACCTCTACCACAGAAAGGATTCTTGCCCGTCAAGGACTTCATTTCTTTTCAATTGCCAAAGGTGCATTTTCTGTAAATGCACACAAAAATGACATAGAGTTAAGATTGAGAGAGATGCGAATAGCACAACTCCAGGACTCATTACAATTGCTATACCCTCAGATCCCGAGAGATTCCCTAATGAGACATTGGCTGACCCAGCGTAAAGCAAGCAGAAATAATAGTCAATCCGATGATTTTGCACAAGAAGACTATAATTTCAAGCTCACCGACAGAGGTATTATGGCACTTTTCAACAGATGGGAAATGAGTGGAGAGATGTCAGCCGGTACAATGCGACTATCTTCCCCTGCATTTCCACTTCGTACCAGGGCTATCGACAGCAAGGTATCATTCAATCTCAATGAGCTTAAAGTTGATAGAAGTACCATTCTGTCGGGAAGATCATCATTCAATGCATCAGGAAGTATTAGCGGTATAAGAGGAGCCCTTGTAAGAGGAAGCAAACTGAGAGTAAATATGGATATCAACGCAGATACACTCAACTTCAATGAACTTGCCAAGGCTGCTACAGCTGGCGTTGAGTATATGGAGCGCAGCAGCGCATATCTTGATTCCTTGCAGCAAGTTTCCAGCGCAGAGGATATGGAGGCTGCTGTTGCTATTGAAAGCGGTGATACAATTGAGAAAATGTCTCTGATTATTGTTCCTAACAATATTGAGGCAAACCTTAAGATGAATATAAACTACGGCATCTACTCTTCTATAATACTTCAGCATGCCAGTGGCGAGATATGTTCTAAAGACAGATGCATACAGATTCTAGATTTCAACGCCCAGACTTCTGCCGGCTCTATGGATCTGAACGCCTTCTACAGGACTCGCAGCAAGGATGACTTGGGAGTAGGTTTTGATATGCAGCTGCAAGATGTAAATGTTGGAGAGTTCATCAAACTTTATCCTCAAATTGATTCTATCCTTCCTATGATGAGGTCATTTGAAGGAATATTGAACAGCCAGATTGCAGCTACAGCACAAATTGACACCAATATGAACTTCAAACTCTCCACTATAGAAGGAGTTGCCAGGATTAAAGGTGACTCATTAGTTCTGATGGACGGAGAAACCTTTGCCGAAATTGCCAAGATGATGAAATTCAAGAACAGAGAGAGGAACCTTGTTGATAGTATCTCTGTTGAGCTATCCATCAAAGACAATAAGATTGAGGTATATCCATTTATGATGAATATGGACCGTTACAGCACTGCTATAAGCGGGAAGCAGGATATGGATATGAACCTGGATTACCATATTTCTGTAATAAAATCTCCTGTTCCTATGAGACTGGGAATAGATATTAAAGGTAATCTGGATGACTTTAAGATAAGACTTGGCAAAGTACGCTATAAAAATGCCAATCTGCCTGTATATACCAAACTAATAGACAGCACTAGAGTAAACTTACGTGAATACATCTACAACATCCATAACAGGTAATATATATTGTAGACACAGAATTTTGAGATGGTGTTGAGAAGAAAAAACCTGTCGGGAAGAAAAAAAGAGAGGATATTCATTGCTGACTATCCTCTCATTTCTTTACTATATAAAACTATTTATTTGTACAAGTAGTATTTTGCAGATTTCTGCTTGAAGTTCTCAACATCTTTGTTCCAGAACTCCTCAATATCCTTGTACTGCTTGGTCTCAGAGAATTTCTCTCTAATAAAATTAGAGCCTGACACCAAATCAAACATTCTGAATCTGCCTTTGTCTGCATTGGCCATAACCTCATGTTCAGGATACATTCTTGCAACCTCCTGCATAATATAGAACTGAATTGAAGTAAGATGAGCCTTAGCATAATCAGTAATGTAAATCTGAACACCACCCATGTTCTCACCTTTTCCTACAGAGTAGAAAGGTTTCACATTGATAGGTCTGAAGGTTACACCTGGAAGTTGCAATGCGTTTAAAGCATCCGCAAACTCAGCTGCATTGATCCACTGTGCTGCCACCATCTGGAAAGGTAGTGTATAGCCAACTCCAATTGACATATAACCTAGTTCTCCAAGAATACCTGTAGCAGGATAGTAGTATGAAGTCTCTGCCTGTGGCATATGAGGTGAAGGAAGTACCCAAGGAAGTTTAGTATCTGTGTATACCATATCCCTGCTCCATCCCTCCATTGGAACTACTGTAAGGTTACACTTCACAATTGTATCATTGTTGCCCTTCTCCCCTTTAAGCATTCCCTCCTCATTAAGCATTTTTGCAAGCTCACCTACAGTAAGTCCATATAGGTAAGGAATCTCAAACTGACTTACGAAAGAGAAGTTGCCTGGCTCCACAATGTTACCCTCAACCTTGTTTCCACCAAGCGGATTAGGACGGTCAAGTACAATTACCTCTTTACCGTTCTCAGCAGCAGCCTCCATAAGAAGGCCAAGAGTACTGATAAAAGTAAATGAGCGGCAACCGTTGTCCTGGATATCATACACAATCGCATCAACATCCTTAAGCATCTCTGGGGTTGGTTTGCGGGTTTTGCCGTATAGCGAGTAAACAGGAACACCTGTCTTAGGATCTACATCGTCGCTAACCTTGTCACCTGCGTGAATGTCACCTCTAACGCCGTGCTCAGGGCCATAAAGGGCTACAAGCTCAACGCCAGGAGCATTTGCAAGGATATCAACAGTAGAAACAAGTTTGTTGTTTACTCCACTTGGGTTGGTTACCAAGCCAATTTTCTTGCCCTGAAGCTGTTTGAAACCGTTAGACTCAAGAACGTCTATACCGGTCTTTACAACCTCTTTTGAGCAACACTCCTGTCCTGCTTTTGCAGCGCAAGATGGCACAAGAACTGCAAAAGCTACAAGAGCGATAATTGTATTTAAAGCTTTTCTCATATCCAGATTATTTTGTACCGTAATTTGGATCGATTTTTCTATACACTACTATTGCAATTCCCACAGTAGCAAAACAACATACCATCACCATCCAGAAGAAGTTGACATAACCCAAAGCCTCCTGAATATAACCGGCAAACAGTCCAGGAATCATCATACTCAAGGCCATAAAGCCTGTACAAATTGAATAATGAGATGTCTTCAGTTTTCCCTCAGAGAAATACATCATATACAACATATATGCAGTAAATCCAAAACCGTATCCAAAATTTTCAATTGCAATGGCAGCCGAAATTGCATAGAAATTTTCTGGCAAGCATATAGCTAAATAAACAAATGTACTACAAGGTAAAGTCATAGCCAATGTCATAATCCACAATGCCTTTTTAAGGCCAACCTTGGCAGCATATAATCCTCCTAAAATACCTCCAATTGTCAGAGCTATAATACCAATAGTACCATACGCAATACCCACATCATCTGTTGTCATACCTAAACCTCCCACCTCTTTACTTGCCAATAGGAATGGCATAGTCAACTTAACCAAAAAAGCCTCTGGCAATCGGTACAACAACATAAAAATAATTGCAAGCAATACACCTGGTTTAGCAAAATAAGAAGCAAAAGTCCTTCCGAATTCCTTTACAATTGTTCCAACAGTTGCTTTCTCCTCACCAAGTGAAGACTTATCTGCTACTGGTTTAGGCAGAATAAAAGTATGATACAATGTTGCCAAAGCAAAAATTACTGATGCACACAATAAAGTTATAGTCCATGATAGCGGAATATTATCATATTTCTGCTCAATAACACCTGCCAAATAAACTAAACCTCCTTGTCCAAAAACTGTAGCTATTCTATAGAAAGTACTTCTAATTCCAACAAATTCTGCCTGTTTATTCTGTGTAAGGGCTAACATATAGTAACCATCTGCAGCGATATCATGTGTAGCGGATGCAAATGCAGTAAAAACAAACAAAATAAGTGTTATTGTAAACATACTTATAGGTGTAACACCCGATGCTATCATTTGTGCATCTGGTTTTGGTAGTGTAAGAGTAAGCGCAATAAATGCCAATGACATCAAAATCTGCATTGATATAGTCCACCACCTTTTAGTCTTAAAAATATCTACAAACGGACTCCAAAATGGCTTAATTACCCATGGCAAATACAACAAACTCGTGAATAGCGACATCTGGCCATTAGGAACTCCCATCTTTGTAAAAATAACCACAGATATTGTATTTACAATAACATATGGGATACCTTGGGCAAAATAAAGGGATGGTACCCAAAACCAAGGTGATAATGATTTCTGATTCATATTTATCTTTAAGTTTAAATCTATTAATAACGGCTCTCAATTGCAGCACCAACAAAGTAGTGAAGAAGGATCTCTTTGTACTTGTAGCCCTGCTCACCCATTACAGCGGCACCAATCTGGCAAAGGCCTACTCCGTGGCCCCAACCTGCACCGTGAAGGATGAATTTTGCAGGAAGACCGTTCTCCTGTCCTACCTTCTCAACAACGAATGCTGAGCTGTAAAGGTGTGATGGAGAAAGTGTACGTCTGATCTCAAGCTCCTTACCGATTGTCATGGTTTTCTTGGTACCAACAATCTTAAGTTTGATCAAACGCGCGCTGGTACCTCTCTCTACAGGAACAAGGTCAATTATGTCACCATAATCAACACCGCTACGTTTTAGGATAAGCTCAGAAAGCTCTTTCTGAGTATACTCCTCTTTCCAACGGTAGAAGTTTACAGTCTCCTGATCGTAATTGTTAAGCACCTGGCTAAGGATTTTCTGGTCTGTTGTGTTACAGAAAGCCTCAGGACTTGTCATAATCCACTCGTGAGCATTCTCCTCAATTGTAAGGTCTGGAATGTCCTGAGTATTTTTGCCATCCCTTACCTTCACAAGGTATGAATATTTTACTGGCTCCCAGCAGTTCTGGAACTCCTCAAATACACCACCACAGCATTTTGAGAAACGTGCGTCGCAAATCTTGCTACCATCCATCAAAAGCTCGCCCCAAGTCGCGTCAATAGCTTTTCTTACAATAGCTGTAGAAGCTCTTGTAAGTCCCTGGTAACGCTGGCAGTGATCATCTGCACAAACATCAAAGTTTACATGATCCTCTCTGTCGTACCATTTGATAAGCTCATCCTCTGTCTGAGTTGTAGCACAGTACTCAGTATTTGCAGCAACAATCTCCTTATTTTTCTCAATCTGAGCCAACAACCAGCTCCTTGAGATAACAGCGTGAGCCTTCAAAAGCTCCTCACTTGCAGTAGCACTCATCTCGCTTGAGATTACACTTGTAAGGTAATCCTCCACGCCAATAATGTTTACAGCAGTAAGTTTGCCATGCTCAACAATGATTCTCAAAGCAGAACCGAACTTCTGGTCCTCTTTACGCTCCCAGTGGAAGTTTACGCCAATGGTAACACCTCTTAACCAGAATGTCCCAATACCTTTAGGGGTAAACATCAACTCGGTGTACTCTTTACCGTTCCAAAGAACTTTACCATTACTCTCAACTGCAGTCTGAGGACCTTTAACCTCACATGTGCACTCACAATCAGGAGTAGAGAATGTATATGCATTGTTAAGTTCAAAAGCAATCTCTTTCTCACTCATAATACCAACGCTTACAGTAGGCTGCTCTCTAAGAGCGTTCTTTACCATACCAAAAGCCTCACTGCTAATCTGAAGTTCATCTACAATCTCAGTAAGCTCTTTTTCTGAAATCTTATTAAAATCTTTCTCAAGAGGGGTAATAAATACGCCACCCATATCCACTGAAGCAGGGCTCAAAAGAATATTTGCATCGCCCTCAGCAAAATAATGTGAAGGACGGTGTTTCTCTCTCAAGTAAACAAGAGCAATATATTTTACTGCATCACCCTCTTTAACTGTCCAAGCAAGCAAGTTAAGCATAGGCTCCCACTCACCCTCTTTAACCTCAAGAGTATTGTAAAGTTTTCTGAACTGAGCTACAGCTGCAGCCTTATCGGTAGCCTCAATAGCCATGATACCTCTCATGTAGTTCTCTACAGAGTAAACCTTAACACCCTCCTTATTTACAAGAAGAGTCTTCTCCAATGCATTATAGTTGTACTCTACAGGAAGGAAACCTTTGTTGCCACCCTGGAAGTGCATATGGTCTGGGGCAGAAGCACCGCATTTAGGACCATTATAGAAGAAAAGGAAGTCATCCAAAGTCTCTGCAAGAGAAAGCATATCCTCAAATCTCTCCCACTCACCCTCAATAGTCTGATTCACATGATTTACATCCGGAACAGTAAGGTGTTTAGGGAAAATAGGGAATGGATTGATAAGAACAGTGTACTCTGCTTTCTTCCCGACAAATGGCAAGCCCTCCTGAATCTCAGGTCTATTTGCACCGCATAGGAAGCATTTTCTCTCTTTAATAGTCTTAGGATCAACCTTAGCTGCAGAAGAAACAATTCTTGCAGGGTTGAACTGAACTTTCACTGGGAAACCACCTACAGTGATCTCCTTAACGCCTACATTGGCAAGAGCCGCAAAATTATCTGAGGCCTGTTGCCAAACGGCAAGCTGCCTATTGATTAAATCATAGACAGCTTGGTTTGTTATTATATTATTGTTATTCATCGATTATTTCTTTAGAGCAACGCGAGCCTGCAACTCCCAAGTTCTGATTCTATCCTTGTACAAGTTGTGGTTGTTCATTTTTACGATATCCAAAGATGCGTCTGAGTTGTCCTCCCATCTACGGCAGTTGTAAACTACATCATAGATACGGCCAATCTGATATTTTCTAGAGAATTTCAAACCTAGAGCGTAATCCTCACCGTAGCTGGTATTAGGAACTTTAATAGCTCTAAGAACTGGAGTATAGAATGCTCTTGGAGCACCAAGACCGTTAATTCTCAATGCATTATTTCTACCATTCTCTGGAGTCCACTCTTTGTGGTCAATGATTCCTGGAGCAATCATCTCCATGTTGAAGTTAGTCATCATATAAGTACCAACTACCATTGCACAATTCTGCTCATAGAATGCATTAACGATTTTCTGCAGTGTATCAGGACCAGAGTATACATCATCTGAATCCAACTGTACAGCAAACTTACCACATTTTGGATGATGAACACCTGCATTCCAGCAACCACCAATACCTAGATCTTTACGCTCAGGGATAAGGTGGATAAGTCTCTCGTCAGCAGCAAACTCTTTAATAGCCTCTGTAGTACCATCAGTTGAGTGGTTATCAATGATGATAAGGTTGAATTTGAAGTTAGTCTCCTGAGTTAGAACAGACTTAATTGCATCTCTAACAGTTTTTACTCGGTTAAATACAGGGATAATTACTGAAGCCTCATACTCAAAGTTGTTCTCACTGAACTCAATGTGCTCAAATTTAGGCTCAAGGTAACCGCCAATTTCTTTAAGATGCTCAGTACATGCCTGCTCCATCTCAATCTGCACGCCACGGTTCTTCGGATCAACGTAGTCAAAGATTTTAGCACCGCTCTTACGGTTGTCATTCTCAATCTCAGTGTATAGATACTCGTTGATATGGCATAGTTCACCTTTCTGGGCAACTTTTAGTCTCAAGTCATAAAGACCTGCAAACTGGTACTCCTGTTTCATTCTGCTAGCACCGCATTTCAAAGCCTCAGCATTATAAAGAAGAACTGAACCAAAGTTAAAGTCATCTCTCAAGCTACCAAACTGGTAATCGATAACCGGACTAGCTTTTTTAACTCCGTCAGTGATCTGATAGTGGTCTGCATAAAGCATAGAAGCGTTTGAATCCTCAGCAAGATTTACCATTCTCTCCAATGCAAAGTAACCTAGCTCCAAAGTAGTGTATTTGGTGTAGATTAGTGAATAAGCAGCATCTGAAAGCTCAGCAATTTTTTTAACGGTTGCAGTGCTCTGCAAAGAATCAATCTTCACAACCTCACAACCCTCAATCACCTCATTGAAATCTTCAGTAGCCAATAGATAAATTTTAGCTACAAGCTCATTTGCTTTAAGACCGTTTACAGTCTCAATAACCTGGTTTTTCTCCTGAACAGGAATAAAACAGTTAATTTTTGTTGCCATCTTGTGTAATATGTTAAATAGTTGTTATATAGTCAGTCTGCAAATGTAAAAAAATAAAACGAGGAAGACAAAAAAAAAGCCTTAAGGTCTAACCTTAAGGCTTATATCCAATTAAAAAATTTTCCGTGGAGAGCAAGGGAGTCGAACCCTTGACCCCTAGCTTGCAAAGCTAGTGCTCTAGCCAACTGAGCTAGCCCCCCAGGTATGAGCAAAAACTCATTAGAAAGAACTAAATAAAAAAGGAGCCATAGACTCCTTTAGTGGAGAGCAAGGGAGTCGAACCCTTGACCCCTAGCTTGCAAAGCTAGTGCTCTAGCCAACTGAGCTAGCCCCCCAAAAGTTGTAGTCCCGCGCGGATTTGAACCGCGGACCCCCACATTATCAGTGTGGTGCTCTAACCAACTGAGCTACGAGACTATATATAATATTAAGAAAAACAAGCACAAAGCGTTACAATAGATACAGTCGCTCCAAAAAGGAGGTGTTCCAGCCACACCTTCCGGTACGGCTACCTTGTTACGACTTAGCCCCAGTTACCAGTTTTGCCCTAGGTCGCCCCTCGCGGTCACGAACTTCAGGCACCCCCAGCTTCCA
>JAZLBB010000078.1:0-5527 GCA_045613465.1 Candidatus Egerieisoma sp. | reverse complement strand
GTGCCACTTACATGCTGGTATGGATAACCATTGTCAACTACAAATGGGGCAGTATTCAAATCATGAACTACAACGTTATGTTTACCTTTAGTAAGGGTAAAGTTCTGATCATATATGATATTTGCACCTTTATAGAACTTGATGTTTGTCTCACCAGG
Source organism: Candidatus Egerieisoma sp. (assembly GCA_045613465.1). Taxonomy (GTDB): domain Bacteria; phylum Bacteroidota; class Bacteroidia; order Bacteroidales; family UBA932; genus Egerieousia. The sequence continues at coordinate 5,369 of JAZLBB010000078.1, read as the reverse complement.
TTTTACTGAGTAAAAACGGCCAGGATAATCAGCACTACCTGGAAGACCACCTTGAGGTTTGAATTGTCCATAACCTTTTACACTGGTAACCTGAACACCATTAACCAAAATTGAATCGACAGCATATGCAGCATTTGTACTGATCACTGGCACAAAGTAGTGCAACTGGAACTCAGCACCGGTAACAGGCTCTGAGTTATACTGCAACTCGTGTTTGTCACATGATGCTATCATTAGCATCAATGCCAACGAATATGTTAAATATTTTAAAATTTTCATCTTTCTATTGTTTTAAATTCCACATTAGTTTTTAGGCATATCACCAGGGTATGCAAACCATGGAATTGAGCAATGATAGTTTGGAGCATTACCTGAAATAGGTTTTAGAGCATCCAAAGAAGCTTTGTTCCACATGTACTCAGAGTTGTAACGAGGACGGATACGGTAGCATGGTGAACCGTTGTTATCCGGATTCCATTTAGATTTTCTGTACTCAACCTTAGCAGGTGCAAGATAGAAACCTTTGTAAACTTTAGTAGGATCTGAATCCCATTTCTGCTCAACAGAAGTAAGATCATAACCATCACCGAAAGTTGGAACATCACCGCTATATTTAATATCATAGTGGTATCTTCTCATATCTGTCCATACCTCAATAGCACCATAAGGATATAGTGAAACGAATTTCTGAAGCATAATATGAGAAAGAGTAAGCTCACTCTCAGTTAGACCGTTACAATATGGACCTGCAATATACTCAGCAGCCAAAGTGTTATATGCAGCTTTTGTAACTACATCACCACCAGGGTTAGCACCACCCTGTTTGTAAACAGGATTACCATCTTTTTCAGGAGCTGGCGCACCTGGAGCCAAATGCATTCCTGTAAACTCTACATCCAAAGCAATAGCTTTCTTCAATGCAGCAAGAGCCTTAGCTTTTTCACCCTTTTTCCAATAAGTTTCTGCAAGACAGAACTGAATCTCAGAAGCAGTCATTACAATAAGATCAGCATCGTTTCTGTACAACCATCTACCCTGTCCGTCATTAGCTGAGTTAGAAGTATTACCGGTTCTTGTACCCCATAGGTTAGCAGCTGATCCAATAGGACCCGACCAAGATGCGAAAGAACCACCATAATAAATCCAAGACTTGATAGAATCAATATTATCCATAGCAGTATAGAATCTAGCATTAAGAGTACCAATCTTAGCAGTTACGCGAGGATCGAAGTGGCCTGGAGCTTTTGATGTATCAGCAACATATTGTTTCTCAGCCAATTCAAAAGGATATACTTTATCAAGATTACCCTCAGCATCACGTTTGCCATCAATTCTCTCACCTGTAGACTCATCATATTTTACAAGAGTACCTGTCATAACTTGTACTGCAAAATCTGATTGGATACGGTTGTCACCCATTGTTCCATAGTATGGTCCCCAACGGTTATTGTACTCACCAAACTGTGCAGATGCTCCACCACCTGCTTTAGCTACAGTTGCATTCTCATCATTGCTTGAAATAGCAAGGTTAGCATGATAAATCAAGCTATCAGCGTAATCAGATAAGAAATTGTCTTTATTACCCAAGGACATAAGCTGTCTTGCAATAACACCATGTGCAAATTTGATCCATTTAGAAGCGTCACCACCATAGAACAAATCAGACTCTTTAAGAGTAGTAACGCTATAGTCAGAAATATCCTCCATTTCAAGAAGTCTGATAGCCTCTTTTGCCCATGCTCTTACTTGAGGGTAAATCTCATCCTGATAATCGTAGTTATGAGACATTAGGCCAGGTATAAAAGCCTCTTTCATTGGAAGATCACCATGAAGTTTTGTTAGAGCATCCCATGAACAAGCCTTAATAGCATAACCGATACCTGCAAGTTTCCAGTTCTCAGCCTCTAGAGACTGGTTAATAAGGTTCTCAAGGTTCATACCATTTAGCCAATAGGTTACTCTCCACATCTCAGCTGGAGTATCAGAAGCTTTTGTGTAGTAATGGTTTGCAAAGTTAGTTCTTGCTGAACCTGAACCACCAAACATTTGTGTTAACAATGCTGGGCCGTGTGTATCCTGGTTTACGCCATTGGCCAAAGTAGCCAATACACCAGCAAGATACAAATCAGCAGGCACTGTATCTGGTGCATCTACGTTCTTGTTTACATCCAACCAACTCTCGCAACCGGTGAATGTGAATGACAAAGATGCCAATAGAAGTATTGTTAGTAATTTTTTCATAATCATTTCCCTTTATTTTAGAATGTTAGGTTAACACCAAATGAGTATCCTCTTGGGTTAGGAACACCCCAGTAGTCAATACCCATACCACCTGCACCACCTAGAGCTGCTGAGTTGGAGTTACCTACTGCATCAATACCTGAGTAGTTGGTTAGGGTTACAAGGTCATTTGCTTTTACCCATACACTTGCACTTGAAACGAAGCTCTTGGTTGCTTTCTTCAACCAACTTGAAGGTACATTGTATGAAAGACGAACCTCTGAAAGTCTCAAGAAGTTAACATCTTCCTCCAACCAATCCTCATATCCACTCTTGTATCCTGTTGATGAAATCATGTCATGATTTACAGCAATTGTATTTACTGTAGGGTTAGATGTATTCTGGAAACCATCTTTCAACACGCCTTTAAATACAACAGCACCGCTCTCACGTAGATGTACAGACTCCCATGAAGAACCGGTATCCATCATATCACGTTTTGTACCGTTAACTACTGTAAAACCAAGTTTACCTGAAGCTAGAGCCGACAAACGGAAGTTTTTCCAAGAAACTGAAGTTGTTAAACCAAACTCAAGATTTGGCTGACGGTCACCTACTACATTCCAAACACTGCCTACTACAGGAAGACCGGATGTAGGGTCAATAAGTACGTCACCATTATTGTTTCTCTCGTAAGTCAAACCAGTCATGGTTGTTACAGGATGTCCTACAGAAACACCACCTCTTAGACCGTCAAGTACCCATGTGTAAGCATTGTAGTACTCTGAAACAGACTCAGGAAGAGAGGTAATCTCAGATGTTGAGTGTGAAAGGTTCATACCTACATTCCAACGGAAACCACTCTGTGAACGGATAATGTCACCATCAATATGGAAATCCCAACCACGAGTTGTAAATGTACCAACGTTCATGTCGTTTAGTACAAAACCTGTAGCATATGACAAACGCATATCTGTTACAAACTGGTCATTACACTCTGTCCAGAAGTGTGTGAAATCAACGTTGATTCTATCGTTTAGGAATCTACCCTCAAAACCAATCTCCCATGAAGTGGTCATCTCTGGTTTCAAGCTGTAGTTAGGACCTGTGTAGCCATATTTGAAACCACCACCGGTGTTACCGGTTGCCTCCAAAGCAGGATAGATTGCAAGAGGTCTTGCATCTTTACCTACCTGTGCAATAGCACCTCTTAGTTTCAAATAAGAAACAACAGAGTTACCCTGTAGGAATGGAAGCTCAGTCATTACAAATGAACCCTCTACTGCAGGATAGAAATACTCGTTATTATTTGTAGGAAGTGTTGAAGACCAGTCATTTCTTGCACGGAATGTCAAGAATGCCATATTGTTGTAACCAACCTCTGCCTGAGCAGAAACAGCCTGGATTCTACGGGTTTTGTTAGTTGTAGAAGTTACAATAGTTGCTGGATCACAGTTTGCAAGACCATAGAAATCTTTTACGATAAAGTCAGATGCTCCAGTTGAAAGGTTGTTTGTTCCATTCTCTTGCTGGTGGTAACCTACCTGAGCATTGAAAGTGAATTTACCCCACTCATTGTTGTAACCTGCAATTACGTTCACAGTCTTATCCAACCACTGGCTCTTTGTAAGGTTGTATGAGCCTGAACCATAAGAACCTGAAGTTGGGCTTGCATAATAAGGGTGAACATGGTACTCATAATCTGCAATACCTGAATCCCATCCCAAAGTTGCTCTTACAAAAGTATTTTTGGTTGGAGTTGCATTCAACGATACGTTAACCATCATACGCTCAGACTCATCATAGTTTCTGTTTTTATACAAAGCATATAGTGGGTTAAGAAGGTCTGTATCTGTGTATAGCTCAGGATATCTCATAGTAATGCTACCAGGTGCAAATACATTTGACATATCATCTGTCATAGGCCAACGTACAGCTTTCAGAAGAGGACCTGAACTACCTTTAGTAGATTTGGTATTGGTAGTAGATGCATAAGACATGTTAGACTCAAAGCTCAACCATTTGGTGATCTCTGCTTTACCTGATAGAGTAATGTTCAAACGACTATAGTCTGTAGTCTTTACAACACCCTGCTGCTCCAAGTAAGAGGCTGCACCACGTACAGTAACTTTATCTGAACCACCCTCTACTGAGATATTGTGTGTCTGTGCAAAACCAGTCTGTAGTACAGCGGCAATGTTATCATACAATTTGATACCTTCTGGATATTGTCCACCAAAACGGCTCTGGCTATAGTAGTTGGTTGTACCATACATACCGTTTGCATATTTATCCTGGATTTCAGGATAGCCATATGCCTTGTCCCAACGGAATGAGTTGCTGTATGATACTTTACCCTGGCCTTTAGCACCTTTCTTAGTAGTAATGATGATAGCACCGTTAGAAGCATCTGAACCGTAAAGAGCAGCTGCAGCAGCACCTTTTAGTACTGTCATGGACTCAATGTCCTCAGGGTTCAAGTCATTACCTCTTGAAGCAAAGTCCAAGTTTCTTGAACTTACTACATCGGTGTTAGCAAAACCACCTGCCTCTGGCTGGAATGTAGAGTTGTTCATAGGAACACCGTCAATAACGTAAAGTGGCTGGTTGCTACCTGAGATTGAGGTAATACTTCTCAATACAACTGAAGTTGAAGCACCTGGAGCACCACCTGTTGAAGTTACGGTCATACCTGCTACACGACCCTGTAGTGCAGAAACGAAGCTCTCACGACCAGACTCGGCGATATCCTGAGCTTTTACGTTCTGAACTGCAGAACCTACTGAACGTGCAGTACGTTTCAAACCGAACTCAGCAGTAATAACTGCCTCCTCCAACATCTCTGAATCCTCCTCCATAACGGCGTTAATCACAGATCTGTTGTTTACAGGCATGGTAAGGTCTTTCATTCCTACCATTGTAAATACAAGAGTACCTTTAGCAGGTGCGTTCAACTGGTATTTACCGTCAATGTCGGTAGAGGTACCGTTAGTAGTACCCTGAACCATTACATACGCACCAATCACAGGCTCTCCACTCTTATCTGTTACAGTACCTGAAACAGATATGTTCTGTGCCCATGCACTTAGTGAAAGTGTCATAGCCACAAGAGTCATCACTGCTAGACGCAATGAACGACTAAGACTTTT
>JAZLBB010000077.1:0-1649 GCA_045613465.1 Candidatus Egerieisoma sp. | reverse complement strand
CAGCAGCTGGCTCAATTCCGTACTCCTCTTTAAGAACTTTTGCTAGCTCTTGAACATCTTTTACTGTTAGGTTAACTAGCTCTTCTGCAAATTTTTTGATATCTGCCATGATTGTATAATTTTAATGTGTTATTATTATTATTCTTTTTCTGATAGTGTTTTAACGATACCTGCAATCTTGCCACCGCCCTGTGATGTAAGAGCTGAGATAACATTCTTAGCAGGAGACTGAAGCAATCCGATGATATCACCGATAAGCTCCTCACGAGACTTGATGTTAACAAGAGTCTCAAGGTTTTCAGCACCAATGTAAGCGCACTCCTGAACCATAGCACCTTTTAGTGCAGGTTTTCCGCCATCTTTACCGAACTCTTTAATAAGTTTGGCAGGAGCGTTTGCAGTGTTGCAGAACATTACTGCTGTTGAGCCTTTCAAAATGCTCTCAAACTGCTGGAAATCTGCAACCTCGTTCATCTCCAAAGCTTTGTAGAACAAGGTGTTTTTTACAACAACAAGTTTGATGTCTTTTTCGTAGCAAGCACGACGTAGCTTAGAAGTTGCCTCTGCGTTCAAGCCCTCTACATCAGTTACGTAGAAGTTAGGAGTCTCCTTAAGCTGTGCTGCTATAGATTCAATAATCTGAGCTTTATTCTCTTTTCTCATAATCCAATCAATTTATTATTCAGCAGCACCGATTGTTTTGCAATCAACACAAATTCCAGGACCCATAGTTGAAGAAAGGAATACACTCTTAACATAGGTACCTTTAAGTGCTTGTGGTTTAAGTTTGATAACTGTATTAAGGAACTCATGTGCATTCTCTGCAAGCTGGCTAGCGCTGAAAGACACTTTACCGATACCTGCGTGAACAATACCCTGTTTGTCTACCTTAAAGTCAATTTTACCGGCTTTAACCTCTTTAACGGCATTACCAACCTCCATAGTAACAGTTCCAGTTTTAGGGTTTGGCATCAAACCTCTAGGACCTAGAATTCTACCGATAGGACCGATTTTACCCATTACTGAAGGAGTACAGATAATTACATCGATATCTGTCCAGCCAGCTTTAATTTTGTCAATATATTCGTCCAAACCTACGAAGTCAGCTCCTGCATTTCTAGCCTCCTCCTCTTTGTCTGGAGTACAAAGTACAAGTACGCGGGTCTCTTTACCTGTTCCGTGTGGAAGTGTCACAACACCGCGAACCATCTGGTTTGCTTTACGAGGATCTACGCCCAAACGAACAGAAATCTCAACAGTTGCGTCGAATTTGGTATAAGATGTCTCTTTTACCAAAGCGCAAGCCTCAGATACTCTGTACTGTCTGCCTTCCTCAACCTTAGCATTAGCTATTTTCTGATTTTTAGTTAGCTTACTCATTTTGCGTGTTGTGATTAATTAGTTTACGTCTGCAGGAAAAGTTCCCTCTACAGTGATACCCATACTTCTAGCAGTACCGGCAACCATACTCATTGCTGATTTCAAAGTGAACGCATTCATATCAGGCATTTTGTCCTGAGCAATAGCGCGTACCTGCTCCCAGGTAACTGAAGCAACTTTCTGACGGTTAGGCTGAGCCGAACCAGACTGAATTTTAGCTGCCTCTTTAAGCTGTACAGCCACAGGTGGTTGTTTTACTACAAAAGTAA